>CANFME010000180.1 GCA_947448305.1 Burkholderiaceae bacterium | reverse complement strand
AACTGATCCTGAATTTGCCCCAGCAATTGATATAAATGTGGCGCTTCAGCGCGCTCTTCAACATTTAAGTAACCATTTCTGGAGGATAAAGCTAAGCCATCTTGGGCGCGCACCGTTTCGGCTGGGACAATATTTACCGGCAAAGCTAACTGATGAGCCATGCGGCGAATAATCATGAGTTGTTGGTAATCTTTTTTACCAAAAATCGCAGCACTAGGTTGGACACAAGAAAATAATTTCAGAACAACCGTGCAGACCCCTTTAAAAAAGCCAGGTCTAAATTCTCCCTCGAGCATATTCCCTAGGTTCTTTGGTGGATCAATTTGATAATCTTGGGGCTCTGGATATAAATCTTTCTCAGTTGGTGCAAAGAGAATATAAACACCTTCCTTCTCTAACTTTTCAATGTCCGCCTCAAAAGTACGCGGATAGGCCTCGAAATCCTCATTAGGTCCAAATTGCAGCCGATTAACAAAAATGCTGGCAACAACAGGATCACCATGAAGTCTTGCTTGACGCATCAGGGATAAATGACCTTCATGTAAATTGCCCATCGTAGGGACAAACGAGGCTCTATTTTGTCCTCTTAAATGGTTCCGTAATTCATGGATGTCACTAATAATTTTCATTCTGCAGGGGTATAAGTTAAACGAACATAAATAGGAGCAAAGGGCTCTGCTTGGGTAATCTCAACCAGAGACTCTCTGGATAACTCTAACAAGGCAATAAAGTTGACGACTAAGATGGAGATACCCTGGCCAGATTCTATGGCATCAGAGAACAACTCGAAGAATTCGATAAACTTGTGATTTTGAAGCCGGCGCAAAATTCTGGTCATAAAATCACGCACTGACAAGGTTTCACGGGTAATGGTATGGTGTTGAGTTAGTTTGGCACGTGATACCAAGTCACGCCATGCTTGTTGCAAATCAACTAGTTCTACAGTGGGTGGAACTACATTAATAGTCCGATCAATAAATGCATTCGCTTTTAGAAAGTCACGGCCCATTTGTGGAATTTGGTCTAATTCCTGAGCAGCCAGCTTCATTTTTTCATATTCCAACAATCTTCTAACCAACTCCGCTCTCGGATCTTCAATAATCTCATCGCTATCCGCTTTTTTCATTGGTAATAACATTCGAGATTTAATTTCAATCAACATTGCAGCCATGAGCAAATAATCAGCTGCCAACTCTAAATTATGATGACGAATTTGATCTACGTAAGTTAAATATTGATGTGTGACTTGTGCCATTGGAATATCTAGCACATTGAAGTTTTGCTTACGGATAAGATACAACAGTAAATCTAATGGTCCTTCAAAAGCCTCTAAAAATATTTCTAGAGCATCGGGAGGAATATACAAATCGTTTGGTAAAGCAAAGAGTGGTTCGCCATAAAGCTTGGCAAACGATTCAGACATTCCATCCATGAGAGATGGAGTGGAATCAGTCATTCGAGTAAACGTATGGTTTTTGGGCTACTTTAGCCAATTTAATCCGCTTTTGTTCATCAAGTCGAATTGGTGTTTTATCCCAAAGTAGCGCACGACCTAATAATTGGCCTTTTTCGATTTCAGGGTTGCTTTTTTTAAGGTCATTCAAAAATTGTGTAATTTGTGATTGATAGTGAGCCATAAATTCAATTCAAGTAGTTAAACAATTAAAATTTGTTTGCAGATGCTATTGCAAACATGTGTGTACCAATTGTAGATGAAAACCATTTACATGCTTGCTTTATTAGCCTCTAATAAACGTTCAATCATGTCACTTTCAACCCGAGACATCAAATGTTTGTAGGCGTTAATTGGTCGGTCTTGACTCAATGGAACTTGTACGCTGTCCCAGTCCATTTCAGGGATGTTTAAAAACTCCTCAACCCCCTTTGCTAGGGTTGGTAAAACAGGCTTTAAGTAGACTGAAAGAATTCTAAACGCTTCTAATGTAATAGTGCATACAGATTGAAGCTCATTCTTTAACTCTATAGAATCTGATGTTTTGAGTTGCTTTGCAATATCCCAAGGCTTATTTGCATCTACGAAGATATTTACTGAATCAGCCATTTCCATAATGAGTCGGATGGTCTTAGCAAATTCTCGCTGTTCATAAAGCGTGGCAACTTCTTTACTTCTTTCGCGTAAGTTGATCAGTAAAGGGTTATTCAGTGCAGAGGTGATTACTCGCCCACCAAAGTTTTTCACTAAAAAACCAGCACTTCTGCTAGCGATATTAATATATTTTCCAAGTAAGTCACTATTAACTCTTGCAACAAAATCTGTCAGGTTTAAATCCAAGTCTTCAAGTGAGTTATTGAGCTTTGCAGCAAAATAATAACGTAACCACTCAGGTGATAAGCCAGCATCAATAAAGCTATGTGCCGTGATGAAAGTGCCCCTTGATTTACTCATTTTTTCGCCGTCTACGGTTAAAAAGCCATGTGCGAAAACATTTGTTGGGGTTCTTAAATTGGCAAACTTTAGCATTGCAGGCCAAAAGAGGGTGTGAAAATAAAGAATATCTTTACCAATAAAATGGTACATGTCAGTGGTTGTATCTGCGCCTATCCATTCTTTGAAATTCAAATTATTTTTTTCACAGAAAGCTTTAAAACTCCCAAAGTAGCCTACCGGAGCATCTAACCAAACGTAAAAGTACTTGCCAGGAGCGTCCGGTATTTCAAAGCCAAAGTAAGGTGCGTCTCTAGATATATCCCAATCGCCTAATTTTGATTCGCCAGGTTCGCCAACCCATTCTTTCATCTTATTTTTCGCTTCAGATTGCAAGGGTGTGCTCACCTGTGTCCAGTCCCGTAAAAAGTTTTCGCAGCGTGGATCTGATAGTTTAAAAAAGTAATGTTCAGAAACTTTTCGAATTGGCGTGGCACCGCTTACGGCTGAGTAGGGGTTAATTAAGTCTGTTGGGCTATAAGTTGCTCCACATTTTTCACAGGAATCACCATATTGGTCTTTGGCATGACATTTTGGGCACTCCCCTTTAATAAAACGATCAGGTAAGAACATTTCTTTAACGGGATCATAAGCTTGTTCAATAGATTTTTTCTCAATTAAGCCATTTTCTTTTAAGGCGAGGTAAATTTCAGAGGATAGCTCTTTGTTTT
>CANFME010000179.1 GCA_947448305.1 Burkholderiaceae bacterium | reverse complement strand
GCAAAACTGGATGAATGAACAAGTCGGGTTCAAAGGATTTTTTCACAAAATGCAAAAAGAGGCACCACATTGGGCCCAAACTATTCCTACCATTCCTAGGCTTATCACTACACTGTTAGAAAAGAATATTAACTCTAAACAAGAGCAGCAATTAGAGGATTTAATTCATCAGTTAAAAATGTCTAAAAACACAAATTTGACATGGAAATTAATTAGTATCTTCTTAATAGGATTTTGTACCGGCGGATTCACTCTTCTTTTATTGATTAACTAACTCATTTTTCCTTATGCTTTTTTGGTATGTGATTGCGTATTGGGTCGTCTCGGTTGCCATTGGCTTAGTTGCTTCTTTGAAAGTCAAGAATGCGACTGATTTTGCGGCAGCGGGACATAGTTTGCCGATGTATGTAGTTACTGCCACGGTTTTTGCAACATGGTTTGGAGCTGAGGCCGTACTTGGTGCGCCAGCCACCTTTCTCAACGGCGGATTGGCCGCTGTGGTTGCCGATCCATTTGGCTCTTCCCTTTGCCTTATTCTAGTAGGCCTATTTTTTGCTAAACCACTTTACCAAAAAAAGTTTTTGACCATAGGTGATTTTTATCGTGAAAAGTATGGCAGAACGGTTGAAATTTTAATTACTCTATGTATTGCCGCTTCCTATTTAGGATGGGTCTCAGCTCAAATTATGGCTCTCGGCCTAGTATTTAATGTTGCCTCTGAAGGGGCCATTAGCCAAAGTACAGGGATGTTGATTGGCTCTGGAAGTGTTTTAATCTATACCCTTTTTGGCGGGATGTGGGCCGTAGCAGTCACGGATTTTTTACAAATGATTATTGTGGTGCTCGGACTATTTTTTATTGGTCACGAAATTACACAGCTGACAGGTGGTGTAATGCCAGTGATCGAACATGCGAACAAGGCTGGACTTTTTAACTTCTTCCCAGAGGCAAATGCTGCTGCGATTATTGGATTTATTTCTGCACTATGCACCATGATGCTGGGCTCCATTCCGCAGCAGGATGTATTTCAAAGGGTCACATCTTCCAAAACATCTCAAATTGCCCAAAATGCAGCTATCTTAGGCGGTATTCTATATTTTTGTTTTGCCTTTTTACCAATGTTTTTAGCTTACTCAGCAACAATGATTGATCCGGAATTGGTTAAAACCAATATGGAAACCGACTCACAATTGATTTTGCCTCAATTAATTTTGAAACATACGCCACTATTTGCCCAAGTGATGTTTTTTGGCGCATTACTTTCTGCACTCAAGAGTTGTGCCAGTGCAACGCTCCTTGCCCCCTCAGTATCGATTTCTGAGAACATTATTAAAGGAACTTTTAAAAATTTAGATCCACGTCAAATGCTAGTAGTAATGCGACTGACGGTATTGGTTTTTACTGTAATAGTTACGATTTTGGCAATGCATTCTGAGTTATCTATTTTTAAAATGGTAGAAAGTGCTTATAAAGTCACTTTAGTTGCAGCCTTTATCCCTTTGGTTTTTGGTATTTATTGGAAAAGAGCCAATCCAATGGGGGGGCTTTTATCTGTTTTATTTGGGATTATTAGCTGGTTATTAGCAGAATTTGCTTACCCTAATGGGATTGTGCCCCCACAAATGATTGGTTTACTCTCTAGTTTATTTGGGATGATCATTGGCAGCCTTTTCATCCCTACGGATTTAATCCGTGAGGCAGAACCACTCGCTTAGATTTTTCTAATCTTCCATCTATAACCTAAAAGATGGATAATAGAAGATTAAGGCAAAAAAACATGAAAAAATACTTCATCGCTGGAATTCTCGTTTGGGCACCTCTTGCAATTACTATTTGGGTAATAACTTGGGCGCTTGGTATTTTGGACGGAGTTTTCGGATCAATAATGCAGGCAATCATTACCGTCATGCCAACGAGTTCAACCATACCACTGGTACATTTTAGGAATATTCCTGGGGTTGGAATTCTGATTGTCATTTTCAGCATGATGCTGACCGGGATGATAGCGATTACCTTCGCTGGCCGTTGGTGGCTGAAGATTTGGGAACGTATTCTTAACAAAATTCCAATTGTTAGATCTATTTACTCGAGTGTAAAGCAGGTTTCTGATACTTTACTTTCAAGTAGTGGTGAAGCTTTCAAAAAAGCAGTACTGATCCGTTATCCTCATCAAAATTCTTGGGCACTAGCATTTCAAACTGGTACACCAATGCGCGAAGTGGCTGACAAGTTGGGAACCCCCCATATTCATGTTTTTCTGCCAACAACACCCAACCCAACTTCAGGGTTTTTCATGATTGTGCCAAAGGATAGTGTCATTGAGCTTTCGATCTCTGTCGAAGATGCTTTGAAGCATATTGTTTCAATGGGTACAGTGCCCCCGGCTGGTCAAGAATATTAATTATTTAAATTTTATCTAAAGGTTTTTGTATGTCAATTCGTAGTCACTCAGCAGGATTAGTTACAGAAAAAGAAATTGGCGAAGAAGTCAGTGTTGCAGGTTGGGTAAATAGAAGACGAGATCACGGTGGAGTCATTTTTATCGACCTTAGGGATAGCCATGGTTTTGTTCAAGTTGTCTGTGACCCAGATAGAGAAGACGTTTTTAAAAATGCTGAAGACGTTAGAAATGAGTTTTGTATTCAGGTAAAAGGACTAGTTAGAGCGCGTCCTGACGGAACACAAAATACAGATTTAACAACCGGTAAAATTGAAATTCTTTGTAAAGAGTTGATTGTCTTAAATGCTTCAGTTACTCCGCCATTTCTATTGGATGATGACAACCTTTCCGAAACAACGCGTTTAACACATCGCGTTTTAGATTTGCGTCGCCCACAGATGCAAAAGAATTTGCGCTTACGCTACAACGTAGCGATGGAATGCAGAAAGTATTTGGATAATGCGGGATTCATTGATATTGAAACACCGATGTTAACGAAGAGCACTCCAGAAGGTGCTCGAGATTACTTGGTGCCGTCCCGCGTGCACGATGGTCAATTTTTTGCGTTACCCCAGTCTCCGCAACTATTTAAACAATTGTTAATGGTCGCTGGTTTCGAGCGTTATTACCAAATTGTTAAATGTTTCCGTGACGAAGATTTAAGAGCAGATCGTCAGCCTGAATTTACACAAATTGACTGTGAAACCTCTTTCATGGATGAGCAGGAAATTCGTGATTTATTTG
>CANFME010000178.1 GCA_947448305.1 Burkholderiaceae bacterium | reverse complement strand
TGGATCAGGATATACCGCTAAAGAAACAATTGAGTTTGGTCAACAATTAGGTTTAATCCTTTGTTTTACGCCAGTCAGGAGTCCTCAATCGAATGGCATGGCAGAAGCATTTGTTAAAACGTTTAAACGGGATTATGCCTATATCAACGATCGTCCTGATGCAAAAACAGTGATGGGATGTCTTAATGATTGGTTTAATGACTACAATGAAAATCATCCCCACAAAGGATTAAAGCTGAAATCTCCGAGAGAATTTATGCGGGAAGCTGCTGCGGCACTATGATCGGTTTTATAGGGGCAACTCCAGACAATTAGATAGATTAAGAGCCAAGTTCACAGATATGATTAAGCTAAATAAATTATGACTACAGATACAAACTCGATAATCCACCAAGTTTCCCCTCAACTCATCAAAGCTTACCGTCAGGCCTCTTATGTTGTCTTTGGGGACGACCCCGAGATTGTCCTTAAAGTTGGCAAAGTAAGCCCAGAGTTGGTGACGATCATGAAGAATAATAATGTCAGCTGCGCCGCATTTTTAACTGCTTACAACCCACATAGTCAGCAACTTGAGTTAACAGTAAATGAACAATCTCAAGCAAAGTTATTTAGGGAATTGCAATCTCTGAAAATCAATTATTTACCAGGTGAAGGCCGCGATGATTTAGGAGAGTGGTTGGCTGAGTCAAGTGTGCTTGCCTTGGGTATTAACTTACAAAATGCAGAAATGTTGGCTGAGAAATTCAAACAGAATGCATTTGTATGGATTAATAATTTAGATGGCTTAGTCAGTTTGCGACTGTGTCATCCAATTGCTATCCCTACTCTTAAAGAGATAAATCAATGGATAACGGAATTACCTCAAGAATTGCAGGATTTTGCTAAGCTAATTTCTTACTTAGAATTAGCATGGTTAATGAGTGTTCCAGAGCATGAAGTCGAACATTGGCTAAATAGTGAAACTTGGGATTTAAATGCTCCATGGCCACTAGCAAGACCGGATGGCTCAGCGATGGGAGTTGGTACGGAGCTAGATCGAGTTTTTCGTTTAATTCAGGCTGGTGTGCAACGATACAACTAAATTAAAGAGATAACTTTAAAAAATAATGACGAGTCATCATTTTGAAATATATAAGCCGTTAGTATATGAGTTGAATAGAGTTCATTGAACAAATCTAAAACATTCTTGTAATGGAAGAAGTAAGTTTAGACTTTAAGTTAAAGAAGTATCAATTAACATCGAAAGACAGTCGTAAATGAAGACATACAACATTCTATTTTTGTGTACCCATAATTCTGGAAGATCTATTATTGCTGAGGCATTAGCTTCAACACAGGCCAAAGGAAAATTCATTGGCTACTCCGCTGGATCAGCTCCAGGATCAGAGGTTAGTCCCTATGCTGTTGAAATTGCAAAAGAACATGGCTACGACTTATCAAAGTTGCGTAGTAAAAGTTGGGACGAATACGCTTTACCAGATGCCCCACATATGGATTTCATCATTACTGTTTGTGATAATGCAGCTGGTGAGCAGTGCCCCTACTGGCCGGGTAATCCTGCAACAGCGCATTGGGGATTTCCAGACCCGTCTTTAGTAGAAGGCTCAGAAGAAAAAAAACGTCAAGCTTATAAAGATGTAATGGTAGGTCTAAAAAAGAGGATTGATATTTTGGCTGATTTACCTGAAGAGTCATTGGACTCACTGAACATTAAAGCAATTCATCATCAAGCTTAAAAAAGGTTGTTATGAGGGATTCCTAGAGAGTTGTAGTAATTCCTCACTATTCAACCAGCGCCACTCCCCTTCCGCTAGATCATCAGGAAGTTTATATTCGCCAATTTGAAAACGGTGTAACTGCGCAACATGATTGCCGACAGCTGCAATCATTCTTTTCACCTGATGATAACGACCCTCAACAATGGTCATATTGATAACATAATCGCTAACTTGCTCACAGGCTATAGCAATACAAGGGCTAGGATCATCATCGAGAACCACACCACTTAGTAAATGATCAATTTGTGTCTTCTCAGCCTTTTCAGAAGTGGTAATTTGATAAACCTTTCCAATGTTTTTCTTAGGAGAGGTCATCTTATGTATAAACTGACCATCATCAGATATCAATAAAAGCCCAGTTGTGTCTTGATCTAATCGGCCGACACACTGCAAGCCTCTTTCAACAAAAGGAGCAGGTAAAAGTCCGTATAAACTAGGGTGATGTTTGGTCTTGTGGGAACACTCATATCCGGTAGGTTTATTAAAAACAATATAAGCCTTTTCGTGATATTCCCAATCTAAGCCATCAATGGTGAGTTTCAGATTAATTGGACTAAATAGCTCTTGAGGATCTTCAATAAGAACATCATTTACTTTAACCAAATCAGCTAAAACCAGGTTGTTACAATGCCGACGAGTTCCAAATCCCTGACTGAACAAAATTTTATCTAGAGGTAACTTTTTGGTAGAAGGAGCCATTTGAAAATAGGAGTTAAAAAAAGATATTGTAAGTCACTAAACTTAAAAGGAATTGAAAAAACAGTATCTTTATTAAAAGTCGTAAGTAATTTAGCCAAGGGATGGTCTAAAAAGAAAATCAGCTAAAAAGGGGTTCAATATGAAACAAATTATTAACAAGCTATTACAAATTACAGCGATTACTCTATCAATTAGTGGCACAACTTTTGCTGCACTACCTGATCCATTAGATCCTAGGGATGTAGCAAATATGCCCTTTGAACAAAGACAAGCAAGAGCAAAAGAAATGCATGAGCTCATGAAACAGGCAACGCCAGAAGAGCGTAAAGAGTTTCATCAGAAATTACGCCTTAAAATGCAGTCGCTATCTCCAGAAGAAAGAAAAGCGATGCATGAAAAAATGAGAGAGGATTGGAAAGCATTAACACCCGAACAAAAAGAGCAGGTACAAAAACAACGACACTCCTACTTAAGATCACTTCCCCCAGAACAAAGGGAAGAGATGAAAAAAGAAAGACGTAAGCTTTTAGATAAATTTCCTCCACAAGAACGCGAAGGCTGGAATAACGAATTATCAAAATAAAAAACGAGTAGCTTTTTGAAAACTTTAAGATGGGAAAACGACAAGATATTACTAGCCTCAGCAGTGGCTGGCGACTCTTTAGCGACAGCTGAACTTGTGCTCATGCTTAGTAATGATGCTATAGC
>CANFME010000177.1 GCA_947448305.1 Burkholderiaceae bacterium | reverse complement strand
TCGTTGGTTTACGCATTCCTTCAGGGGCTGAAATTTCCCGGAGTGAAATTGATGAATACACAAAATTTGTCAGTATTTACGGTGCTAAGGGCTTAGCTTGGATTAAAGTGAATCAAATTGCCGAAGGTCGCAATGGCTTACAATCGCCGATTGTCAAAAATCTTCATGATGAAGCTTTGAAAGCAATTTTAGAAAGAACTGGGGCTCAGGACGGAGATATTATTTTCTTTGGTGCTGATACCATCAAGATAGTTAACGATTCCATGGGTGCACTACGCGTGAAAATTGGGCACTCTGAATGGAGTAGTCAAAAAGGTCTTTTCACAAAAGCTTGGCAACCATTATGGGTAGTTGACTTCCCAATGTTTGAATACGATGATGAAAACGCCCGGTGGGTTGCATGCCACCATCCTTTTACTAGTCCAAAAGACGAACATTTAAGTATTTTGGACACTGACCCAGGAAGTTGTATCGCTAAAGCTTACGATATGGTTCTCAATGGTTGGGAAATTGGTGGTGGTTCTGTTCGTATACATAAAGAATCAGTACAAAGTGAAGTATTCCGTGCCTTAAAAATTGGCCCTAAAGAAGCGCAAGCAAAATTCGGCTTCCTATTGGATGCATTGAAATATGGAGCTCCTCCTCATGGTGGTATTGCTTTCGGTCTAGACCGTATTGTGACGATGATGACGGGTGCTGATTCAATTCGCGATGTGATTGCATTCCCTAAAACACAAAGAGCACAATGCCTGTTGACGCAAGCACCGAGCTTTGTGGATGAGAAGCAACTCAGAGAATTACATATTCGTTTACGAAATACAACTCAAACCACTTTATAAATCATTATCCCACTCTAGAAGTGGGATTTTTTTTGGAAATAAATCTATGCGTCCTTCCGCAGATAGAGGATCATCTGTCCCATCATCACAACCATTAGATGATGCCAAGACAATTAAAACTCTCATACCCTACGTCTTAAAGTATCCCTTAAGAGTAACGTTGGCTATGAGTTGTTTGATATTAGCAAAAGTTTCTAATATTGGTATTCCTGTAGTCCTCAAGCATCTGATCGATGATTTATCCTTGGCACCAAATGATCCGAAACGCTATTTGATTTTTCCATTAAGTTTAATTTTGGCTTATGGACTATTGAGACTTACTAGCTCAATCTTTACGGAGCTCCGAGAATTTTTATTCGCTAAAGTCACACAAAATGCCATTCGACAGATAGCGATTGAAGTATTTCAACATTTACATGCAATGTCATTGAGATTTCATTTGGGTAGACAAACCGGTGGAGTGAGTCGAGATATTGATCGTGGTTCACGAGGGATTCAGTCACTGATTTCTTATTCTCTCTATAGTATTGTGCCTACCTGCATTGAGTTTTTAATCGTTTTAGTCTATCTAGGCTGGAATTACGATTGGGTCTTTGCTGGTATTACTTTTGTAGCAATTGCCTTTTATATTCTTTTTACGGTAAAAATCACTGAATGGAGAAGCAAGTATCGTCGCAAGATGAATGAGATGGATACCAGTGCCAATCAAAAAGCGATTGATTCATTATTAAATTTTGAGACGGTTAAATATTTTGGTAATGAATCCTATGAAACGAAACGCTACGATACATTTTTAGTGAGTTACCAATCTGCTGCAATCAAATCACAAAAGTCTTTAGCTGTTCTAAACGTTGGCCAACAAAGTATCATCGTGGTGGGTTTAATTGCGATTTTATGGCGGGCGGTTGCAGGTGTAGAGGCTGGCAAACTGACTTTAGGTGATTTGGTATTAATCAACACCTTAATGATCCAGTTATATATCCCCTTAAACTTTTTAGGGGTCATTTACCGAGAGATCAAGCAAGCCTTGCTTGATATGGGTAACATGTTCGGCATCCTATCAAAAAACAAGGAAGTTCAAGATATTCCTAATGCTCAACCTTTAAAGTTATTGGATCCCAAAATTGGTCCGACGATCGTTTTTGATAATGTTTATTTTGCATACGAGTCAAATCGCGCCATCTTAAAAGGGGTCTCCTTTGAAATTAAGGCTGGCACTACAACTGCAGTGGTAGGCCATAGTGGGGCTGGGAAAAGTACTTTATCCCGCCTACTCTTCAGGTTTTACGATATTCAATCTGGAGCTATCACCATTGATGGCCAAGACATTAGTAAATATCAGCAAAGTAGTTTAAGAAGGTTAATAGGAATAGTGCCTCAAGACACCGTTCTATTTAACGACACTATTGGTTATAACATTGCTTACGGCAAACCAGATTCAAGCCAAGAGGAAATTGAGACTGCCGCTCGAACAGCGCATATCCATAACTTTATTATGAGCCTTCCAGATGGTTATAAAACTGCTGTTGGTGAGCGTGGTTTAAAGCTTTCTGGGGGCGAAAAGCAACGTGTCGCAATTGCTAGAACTTTATTAAAAAATCCTGCCCTCGTTATTTTTGATGAGGCCACCTCCGCCCTCGATTCAAAAACGGAAAATGCAATTCAATTAGAAATTGATCGACTAACAGTTAATCGAACATCTTTAGTGATTGCCCATCGTTTATCAACCGTTATCAATGCAGAACAAATTTTGGTGATGGATGATGGCAAAATTGTGGAAAGAGGCACTCACGAGGAATTAATTCAGTTACAAGGAAAGTATGCTGAAATTTGGTATCTCCAACAAAAAGAAGCAAAGGATGAGGAAGTCATTTAAATCAATGAGCCAAATTAGCGCAAAACAATTACTTTTTGGAGCTTATCAAGCTGCGTTGAATGTGGCAGATCCACAAATTGCTCTTCCAAAAGCTTTAGAAAAAGTATTTCCAGATGGGTTGAAGGGCAAATGTTTGGTGATTGGTGCTGGTAAAGCCAGCGCTTCAATGGCCGATGCTTTTGAAAAACACGCCCTGTCTCATTGGCCACGACTGGACGTTAGTGGTGTGGTGGTCACAAGATATCAACATGATATGTCCAATCCATTGCCGTTAAGAAAAATTTCTGTACTTCAAGCGGCACACCCAGTACCAGACCAAGCTTGTGTAGAAGCGTCTAAAGAAATTTTAAAATGTGTTGAAAAACTAAATACGGGCGATCATCTGATTGTGTTAATTTCAGGAGGAGGTTCTAGCCTTCTGACATTACCAGTTGCGGGAATCGAACTCTCAGAAATGCAAACCCTGACGCAGGCTTTACTGAAAAGTGGAGCGCCCATTGAG
>CANFME010000176.1 GCA_947448305.1 Burkholderiaceae bacterium | reverse complement strand
TCTCGTTGTTTTTGCCTTATTACTAGTCATGTTATTAGTCAAACCTACAGGTCTGGTTGCAGAAAAGAAAGAAGAAAATGTCTGAGTTAAGATTACTAAAAAAAATCCCAACTTGGGTACAGTATTTGATGGTTGCAGGTGTAATTTGGGTGTTACCAATCCTGTTGAGTGGATCTGCCTATTGGAAAGGTATCTTAGTTGTGATTTCAATGAACATCATGCTGGCGATGTCATTGAATCTCATCCTAGGTTATACCGGACAACTTAATTTAGGTCACTCCGCATTCTTTGGAGTTGGGGCTTACACCACAACATTACTCATTAAAAAAGCGGGTTTCACTTTTTGGATGGCAGCGCTTTCAGGTTCATTTTTAGCTGGAGCAGTTGGTATTTTCTTAGCATTTTTTGCCACCCGACTCAAAGGACATTACCTTGCTATCGCTTCAATGGCTTTTGCGATTATCTTGCACCAAATTTTACTCAATTGGGACTCGATGACTTCAGGTCCCTTAGGTATTTATGGTATTCCGGCACCAACGCCTATTAATCTTTTTGGTACAGAAATTAAATTTAATAATAATGTGAATTATTTTTATTTAGTAGCGACTGTCACCATGATTACTTACATTATTTTAGGTAATCTTTTAAGATCTCCCATCGGTGATACCTTACGAGCGATTCGAGAAGATGAGGTATCAGCGGCCTCACTCGGTATTAATGCCAAACTTTGGAAAATCTTCGCTTTTGGTATCGGCGCATTCATCGCTGGTTTGGCTGGCGCTTTCTATCCTAGCTTTGTAGGGACATTGGTACCTGATGCCTTTGCTGTAGTTGAATCATTTACCTATTTAGCGATGGTAATTGTAGGTGGCATGGGAACGATGTTTGGACCCATCATCGGCGCAATCGTACTGACCACTTTGCCAGAGTTACTCAGAAGTTTAGGGGATGCCCGTCTTCTTGTTTATGGTGTTTCTTTAACCCTCGTTGTTCTGTTTATGCCTGGTGGAATTTTGCAGGCTTTTCAAGCAATCAAGGATAAACTTTTTAAATCACATTGATTTATATCTACAGAATATTGATATGTCAGAAAACATCTTAGAAGTTTCCAATTTATGTAAGCATTTCGGCGGTGTAAAAGCGGTCGATGGTATTTCATTCAAAATCCCAACTAATTCTATTCAAACGATTATTGGTCCTAATGGTGCAGGTAAATCAACCACCCTGAACTTGTTAACAGGTGTTTATTTACCAACCTCTGGATCGATTACCTATAACGGCATTGAGGTGAACTCACTCTCTTTACATCAACGTGTTCATTTAGGGATTGCTAGAACCTTTCAAAAGATTCGCTTGTTTAAACAATTGTCTGTGATTGATAACGTGATTGCAGGCTTTCACATTCACCATAAAATTCCTTTCTGGCAATACTTTATCCCTGCTGGCGAATATAAAAGAAATCGGCTTGACTGCTATAACCAGGCTCTTGAGTTATTAGATTTTATTGGTCTAAAAGATAAAGCAAATGAACGGGCTGGCTCTCTACCTTACGGCTCACAACGGATGCTCGAGATTGCCAGAGCCCTTGCGACGAAACCTAAAGTTTTCATGCTAGATGAGCCTGCTGCTGGTCTTAACGATACCGAAGTACAGTTTTTAATGAGTCGCCTGCGACATTTACAAACACAAAATATGACCATTATTTTGGTAGAACACAATATGAAATTAGTCATGAACATTGCCGATCAAATCTTTGTCATGGATCACGGCGAATATCTATTTGATGGTAGCCCATCAGAAGTGCAGTCCAATCCAAAAGTAATTTCAGCTTACCTGGGTAGTGAAGGAGCGATGGTATGAGCGTACTCTTAGAAGCTCAGGACTTAGAAATTGCCTATGGTGAAGTGGCGGCCTGTCAAAATATTAGCTTTACCGTTGGTCAAAATGAAATTGTGACCTTAATTGGTTCTAACGGCGCTGGCAAAAGTACCACCATGCGCGCTATAGCAGGCGCTATGTACCCACGTAAAGGGAAGATTTTATTTGACGGTATCGACATCACTAGAATGCCTTCCTTTGAAAGAAACAAACTAGGTATTGCTCTAGTGCCTGAAGGTCGCCATGTTTTTCCATTTTTGACTGTCATGGAAAACCTAGAAATGGGTGGTTACTGTCACAGGAATAATCGCCCAAAAATGAATTCCTTGATTGAGAAAATGGTAGCGATGTTTCCCAAGTTAGGGGTCCGTGCAAAACAAAACGCTGGGACTTTATCGGGTGGTGAGCAACAAATGCTAGTGATCTGTCGCGCCCTCATGTCTGAGCCGAGATTATTGTGTTTAGATGAACCGTCCTTAGGTCTGGCGCCAATTATTGTGCAAGATATTTTTAAAACGATTCGAGAAATTAATGCGAATAATACCAGCGTACTCTTAGTGGAACAAAACGCACACTATGCGCTAGGCACTGCCTCGCGTGCTTATGTTTTACAAACCGGTAAGATTCTCACGAGCGGTAATAGTAAAGATTTAATCAATGACCCAAAAATAAAAGAAGCTTATCTAGGCACAAGTTAAATTCGGAGACAAGTATGGAAAACATTCTTAACAAATATGCATTAACTGGCAAAGTTGCTGTAGTGACTGGTGCTGGCCAAGGAATTGGTAGAGCTATATCTATAGCCTTTGCGCAAGCTGGTGCCAAAGTTGCTTGCTTAGATTTGATTGGTGAAAATGCGACTAGGACTGCGCAGGAAATTACTGATGATGGTGGGATTGCCCTTGGCGTGCAGGTAGATGTTAGTAATGAGGCCTCGACACAAAACGCGATTTTGAAAGTAATGCAAGCCTATGACGGCATTCATGTCTTATTAAATGGCGCTGCAGCTAAAGACCCAAGTGGCAGTGTGGCAGATTACTCCTTAGAAGATTGGAATAAAGCGATTTCTGTTAATTTAACAGGTGCTTTTTTAATGAGTAAAGCAGTGATACCGCATATGGCGACTGCAAAGAACGGCTCAATTATTCATATCGCTTCGCAATTAGGTAGAGTTGGTACAGCTAATCGTGCCGTGTACTGCGCCATTAAATCGGCTTTAATTAATTTAGCACGTGCGATGGCCATTGATCATGCAGCACAAGGAATCAGAACCAATACGATTTCACCTGGCGCCGTCGAAACAGAAAGAATGACGCTACGTTTTGGCACCATGGAAAATGCGCGTAAAGAATTAGGGCCGATGCATTTACTCGGCAGACTCGCTCAGCCTGAAGAAATTGCTCTGGCTGCACTCTA
>CANFME010000175.1 GCA_947448305.1 Burkholderiaceae bacterium | reverse complement strand
TCTGCTTGGGAGATTTCTAGAGCAGTACCTAAGAAAAAAGGAGTAATATTTTTCTCTTGATAGGCATCCATTGTGCGGTCATAGTAACCACCACCATAACCAATTCGCCACATTTGCTGGTTTGCAAAAAACCAACCCACACAAGGTGCAATAATCAAATCTGGTTGTATGAACTCTTCATTGCATGGTTCGGGTATATTGGCAAAACCTTTTTTCATTGTGGTTTTATCGTCCCAAGAGCAAAACTTTAGGGCTTGTTGGTTCTGCGTGACAGGTAATGCTAATTTTCTATTAGAATCATGGCTTTGCCATTCTAATAAAGGTGTCCTAAGATCAAACTCACCGTGAATAGGCCAATAAAATGCAATATTATTTATATTTAGTGAATATAACGTGTCGATTTTCTCTATAGCCATTAAAATCCTACTATGCAGTAGTGTTTCAAAATGAGGTGATGCAGCAAGTTGAGCCTGTCGTTCCTTGCGTAGTTCGATGAATTGCTTTCTTGCCAATTTATTTTGTTCTTCATGCATAGGAGTTCATATCCGTTGAAAGGGTCTTTAGTAAGAATATATGCGTTATCTAATACCATCCTTAACTAAGTATTTTCAAGTTACTTTAATCATTTCTATTATTACTTGTTTTGCATCCTTTAGTCACGTAGAAGCAAAAGAAGAAAAAAATTCAAAAAATGGATCAAGTGCTAAAAATACGAGCGAAAACAAGAAAGCACAAAATCAAAACAATAACGGTGCACCTAATTCTCAAGAATTGACTGATAAGGATTTACTGTTTATTGATTTGAGAGAAGCTGCGCGTCAAAATGATTTGTTAAAAGCCATACAAATTGCTGGCAATCTAAAAGATTATCCAATGCAAGATTATGTTGAATACTTCAAATTAAAGCCACGTCTATACGAATCTTCAGGACGCGCCAATCCTGCTACAGATGCTGATCGTGAAGTAGAAAAATTCTTACAACGTTACAAAGATTCAGGTCTAGCAGATCGACTGCGTAATGATTGGATTTTGGTTTTAGGAAAACGTAGAGATTGGAATGAGGTAGATCGTCAGTATGCACAATTTGCTTTAGATGATGATACGCAGGTGAAGTGCTATTCCTTTCTTGCTAGATTGTATAAAGGGGAAAATCCTAAGCAGGTAGGTTTGGCTGCACGTGCTGCTATCTTGGATTCAAGATATTTTGGTGATGCTTGTCCAGATGCAGTACAAGCCTTACACGCCCGAGGTGGTCTGACTCAATCTGAGGCAGAGGCGATTAGTCGGATCGCATCTGAAAATGGCCTGGATACACTTTCCAAAAAAATAATGAATGACCCGATTTTTGAAATGGTTAAATTAGCCAGAACAAATCCTACCAACGCTTTAATCAAACTCGAAGAATTTGATTTTGCTGGATCCTCGGAGCATCGTGGATTAATGTATGGAGTCGTTGGCCAATTTCTGGCAAAAAAACAAGATCCTAAGGCCCTAGAGGCATTTAAGCGTCAACACCAATTAAGTGATAGCACCTTGCTGTCCCCAGAGTCCTCTGAATGGAAAGTTCGGGCAGCGCTTAAAGAAAAAGATTGGAAATTTGTTAAGGAGTCGATTGATGGGATGCCAGATTGGATTCGGCAGCGAGATCCTGCTTGGACTTATTGGTATGGTCGTGCATTGAAGGAACTAAAAGATCCAAGAGCGAATGAATATTTTATGACCATATCATCGCAATTTAACTTTTATGGACAACTCGCGCTCGAAGAATTAAATAAGCCGATTACGATCCCGACTAAGGTTATCGTGACAGATAGTGAAATCTCGACAATAGCAATCAATCATCCTGCCTTTGATAAAGCAGCGAAGCTGTATGCCATGAATCTGAGAACTGAAGGTAATCGTGAATGGAATTGGGAGTTAAGAAATTTATCCGATCGTGAACTCATTGCAGTCGCCGAATACGGTAAACGAATTGGCTTATTAGATAGAACCGTCAATACGGCAGACCGGACAAAGTCTGAACATAACTTTGCATTAAGATATCCAACACCCTATATTGAAAAACTCAATCCGATTACCCAAAAAATTAATCTAGACATCCATTGGGTCTATGGTTTAATTCGTCAAGAGTCACGATTTATTATTTCGGCCAAGTCAGGTGTCGGTGCCTCAGGCTTGATGCAGGTAATGCCAACAACTGGAAAGTACGTGGCTAAGAAAATTGGTTTAGCAGATTTTCGTCCAGAGAATCTTTCTGAAATCAATACGAATTTAGTCATTGGATGTAATTATTTAAACATGGTGCTAGGCGATTTGGACGGATCTTGGGGTTTGGCCTCAGCCGCTTATAACGCAGGACCGAGCCGACCAAAGCAATGGCGACAATCGTTAAAAAAACCAGTAGACGGAGCTATTTTTGCAGAGACGATTCCATTTAATGAAACGAGAACCTACGTAAAAAACGTGCTGTCTAACGCAGTTTATTACGCCCATTTAAATGGGAAAACAAACTCTCTTAAAGAAAAGTTAGGGAATGTTTATCCAACCGTAGCCGTATCTTCAAACTTGCCGTAACTACTTTGAAATTGGATTTGATATGACGCAACAAGTGTTAATTATTGGTGGAAATGGATTTGTCGGATCCCACCTCACAAGAGAATTGCTGGCGCAAAATTATGCTGTTGTGATTGCAAAAAGATCAAACAGCCCCTCGAAATATACAATTAATCAGGGTGCCAAAGTCATTACACATCATGATTTTTCTGAGATGGGAATTCGTGAGCTGTTGGCTCAGGTTCCACAAGACGCAGTTGTCATCAATTTAGTTGGAGTTTTACATGCAAAACAAGAAGATCCCTACGGCCCAGAGTTTTTAGAAGCACATGTCAATATTCCAGCCTATATTATTTCGGGGATGAAATTTTTAGGAATGAAGCGTTATCTTCATATGAGTGCACTAGGTGCTGATGCAGATGGACCATCCATGTATCTAAGGTCAAAGGGAGATGCAGAAGACTTGGTGAAGCATTCAGGTTTAGACTTCACTATTTTTCGACCTTCAGTCATTTTTGGTAGAGATGATCAATTCATCAATATGTTTGGAAATTTACAAAAATATTTTCCAGTCATGCCTCTGGGTGGATCGAAATCCCTCTTTCAGCCGGTCAGTATTGAAGACGTTAGTAAAGCCTTTGTAAAGTCCATTGCTATGCCCGAAACGATTCATCAGAGCATCGATTTATGTGGTCCACGCGTCTATAGCTTGGCAGAAATTATAAAATTTGCTGCCAAACGCAAAGGT
>CANFME010000174.1 GCA_947448305.1 Burkholderiaceae bacterium | reverse complement strand
AATAGAACTGGCACTATTTCTCTTGCAGTGGTTGGTTCTTTGCAGGCATCGAAAGTTTCTGCAAGACGATCATCATGATGTTTTACTAACTCATCAATTCTAAAATGCATCCCTTGAAAAGGTTTACCGTGAGATGGCAGTAGTAATGTCTGTGGATCTAGGGGTAAATATTTTTTTAGAGAGTCTAAGAATAAACCTAATGGGTCTGCATCGGGTTCGCCATCATAAACGCTTACGTTCGTAGATATTCTAGGTAACAGCATATCCCCTGTAATCATGATTTTACTGTCTTCACTAACCAGTGACATATGTTCTGGGGCGTGTCCAAATCCACTAATCGCTCGCCATTGGCGTCCACCAATTTCAATCATGTCTTGATCTTGAATTCGGTGAAATCTCTGTGGTACAGCCGGTACTAAATTACTGTAATAATCTGATCTTGCTCTGACCTTTTCTAAATCTTCCTCACTCGTTAGACCATGTCTTGCAAAATGATCAGCTGAACCGCCACCGCCTGATACTGACCCAATCGCCATCCCACCCTCTTTAGAGCTTAACCAACGAGCCATTAGAAAATCCGTCATTGACATCCAAAGCGGTGCTTTAAATCGCTCACAGATCCAATGCGCTAATCCCACGTGATCAGGATGCATATGCGTCACTAAAACACGCACAATGGGCAAGCCCTGTAAATGATTTGCAAAAATATGCTCCCAAGATTCTTTTGTATCCTGAGAAGTAATGCCACAATCTATCGCAGTCCAACCCTCAACACCATTTAAACAGTCACGCAGTAACCATAAATTAATATGATTTAGGGCAAACGGGAGCTTCATTCTCAACCAGAAGATACCCTCAGCGATAGGCATTAACTGACCGGGAAGAGGCATATTATCCTCAAATGGATAGTGGATTTGGTTCATAAATTAAGTTTAGTTAGTTTTTATATTAAGATATTTGAATGTCTATATTCCCCAAAATTTTATCTTCTCAATTTGCCTATGATATGGCTCAGGTTATTTTAGATGGATTTAAACTTCATTATCGAATATTTCGAAAAAAGGTCATAAAAGCTAAGGAGACTTTGTTATTGGGAAATCATCGCGCCAACTTCTTTTTACCAAATACTTGGCGAATTGTTCAGAACCAATTGAATCAAGGTATCTTTCACGATTTATTTAGTTATCCTCAACATTTAAGATTTATCATCACAGACTTACCATCTTCGGACGAAAGGATTTCCACGTGACAAACGTAACCTCTGATAATCCCCATCACTTAACTGAGTTATTTAAAAATAATCAAGCTTGGGTGCAGCAAAACATCAAAGAAGATCCTGAGTTTTTTCAACGATTAGCCAATCAGCAATCTCCAGAATATTTATGGATTGGCTGTTCTGATTCTCGAGTCCCAGCAAATCAGGTTATTGGTCTTGCTCCAGGCGAGATTTTTGTCCATCGAAATATTGCTAATGTGATTGCACACACCGATCTGAACGCACTCTCGGTTATACAATTCGCTACCGACTTATTAAAAGTAAAACATATTATTGTTGTCGGTCACTATGGGTGCTCCGGTGTTCGTGCGGCGATGGAAAATGTTCGTGTTGGTCTTGCTGATAATTGGATTCGTCACGTGAAAGACGTCGAAGATAAACATGGTCAATATTTGGGTAAAGTTTTGGATAGTCAAGAAAAACTAGACTACTTATGTGAATTAAATGTCGTGGAGCAAGTCAGTAATGTTTGCCAATCAACTATTGTCCAAGATGCTTGGCAACGTGGTCAATCTTTGACAGTACATGGTTGGATTTATGGCTTACACGATGGTTATGCGCGCGATTTGGGGATGAGTATTCAAAGTGTTTCAGATTTAGAAAGCAGGTATCGCTCCGTCATCACTAAATTTCAAAACATAGTTGGCTAGTAATCTGCGTCTCCCTCCCAATTTTCATGTCATTGAGCGTGGTTGGTTGTCAGCAAACCAAATTTATATTTGGTCGGAAAGTTTTTTAGATGTAATTGATAGTGGCTTTTGCACTCATCAAGCGCAAACAGTTGAATTATTAAATTTACAAATGAAGACGCTAACTGACGTGTCTCCTCGATTCTTAATTAACACCCATTTACATTCAGATCATTGCGGTGGAAACGCTTTCCTCATTGATGGTTTTGGATTTAAATTATTAGTTCCATTTGCTGAATTTGATGCAGTTCAAGATTGGGATGAAGCACAACTTGGCTTTACAGAACTTGGACAACCATGTCCCGTATTTAGTGCCTTTGGCTCCTACCATCCAGATACAGTATTGACATTGGGCAACCTAGACTGGGAAATTTATCAGGCGCCAGGTCATGAACATGAGGCGCAATTACTATTTAATCCAGAATATAAAATACTTATTTCAGGCGATGCTTTATGGGAGAAGGGGTTTGGTGCTCTATTTCCTAATGACCAAGGTTTCTCTAATTTTGAGGGCGCACTTTCCACATTAGAGTTAATTGCGGAACTTCAACCTGAAATAGTTGTACCTGGGCATGGCAGTATTTTTGGTAATGTCTCCAATGCGATTTCATTTGCTCAGGAAAGGCTTTCTTATCTTCGTGATAATCCTGAAAGAAATTTAATTCACATTGCCAATGTCTTATTCAAGTTTAAAATTTTAGAGTGGCAGAGCTGTCAAAATGATGTTGCGCTGAGTTGGTTTCAAAACACGTTAATGTTGCAAAGAATTGCTAAACTTTTAAATGTATCTATCCAAGAGTTATATCAACAATCTATGAATTCTTTGATTAAAGCCAATGCAATGAGGGTCAATGGTGGGCAATTATTTAATGCTTAGAGGGTTGATAGTGTTAGCTCTGTCATCATGTCAATTCTAGAAAGTTCGTCATCAATATGATCTATTTTGTGATGTAAGTTAAGAATTGTTAAAGTTGAAAGAATCATTAATCCCATGATGAGATATTGCCAATATTTTCTTTTTAGTGCAATCGTCATATTCTTCGAAGTGTCCACATGGATAACATCTCCCTGTAACATATTTAACCGACCAAGTAAATCAGCCGAAAAATATTTACTCATTTTCGGCACAGGCTCATTTAAAAGTAGTTCTTTTAGTTGTTCATCTTGCATTTTGTTCACTTTCGAAATATTTTTTTAAATTTGCCTTGGCTCGAAATAACAATTGATCTACTGCATTTTTATTCATCTCTAATTTTGTCGCAATTTCGCCAGCGGTATTGTCATAGTAGGCCCACATCACAATAGCAATCCTTTGCTTTGACGGCAATATATGTATCGCTGATTT
>CANFME010000173.1 GCA_947448305.1 Burkholderiaceae bacterium | reverse complement strand
GCATTTGAGCGAGCGCTAATAAAGCATTAATTTTGGCCTGGGCTTGACTACCCTGGCGTCCCCAACCAGCTGTTTCACGAATATTTACAAAACGAATGGGTGCTATCAGCGGCTTATTGGACTGATTAGCAACCTCTTGAAAGAGTGCCCTTTCTTGGGTACATGCCACGATGATTTCATCAGTGGCATCTAGGGTACGAATAAAGCTTCCAATCTCCTGCCGACATAAGCCCTCATGCACGGTTGGGCTTGGCCCTAGAACTTTGGCAAGATTACTTTGATCTAAAGGAATCGTCTTATTACAATTACAAACCAGTGTGGTCATCTTTATTCTCAACCTCAATATTATTTAAGTTTTTTGTTTCCTGCAAAGCCTCACCATTCTGATCTATCGGATTAGATATGGTGAAATCAAATTGTTCCTGATGTGGAATCGAATCTACGGCTGTTGTTTTAGTGAATGTAACATTTGCTTCGGAATTTTGTTCGGATTGGGTCTGTATTTCTAATTCACTCGTGAAATTGTTAGATGGCACAAAGGCACTTTGATCAGAATCAGTAGCATCAACCTCTAAAGGCTTAAAAAGTCCAAGAGCATTAGATTGGTACATTTTTTCTAACATCCCCTCCGGTAGCGGATCCTCGATAGAATAATCATCAGTATAAATGTCAAGGCCATCCATGACATTAAAGTGTGGATTAGTAAACAACTTTTTCATGGCAGCTTGGTGAACGTCTCCAGCAACATCTTTATTCATAAAAGTAGAAAAGTCTGACTCAGGCGTCAGCTTATCTACATCTTCCAAACTAGGCTGTTGAATAGAGCTTTGTGTAATATCTGCGGGACTTTGCTCTTTAAATAATTCTTCATTGATTTTATGATCAGAGTTTGAAATGGGCAAAGGGTTGTCAAGAATCGCTTTATCCGTTACAAGACTTTTTTGATCCTCTGTAAGTTCGAGTGGCTTATTGACCGTATTTTCAGCTTTTAAGCTAGACCATCTTTTAAAAAAGTTACTCACCTAGAACCACCTGGAGATTTATCCTTAGGACGATAAGCACCCTCAAAGGATGCGGGTCGAATGCGCCTTTTGGGCTCTGGTCGATAGTATTCATCAACATATTCTTGAACGGAGTTCAATATCATCGCAGGAAGTGGAATCCGCTCAACCTGCTCACCACCATCCATTAATCTACCAGCCTCGTTATAACTCAACATGACACGATAAGGAACTGCTATTTCTTTTAGTGGATGCCAAAGTGCCTCTTCTAATCGCCACATTACAAACCAACTTGGCTCAGGTGAACTAACATTCAAATAATAACCTTCTGCTTCATCAACAAATAGGTCAAGATTAAATCCTTTGTATACCCACCGATCAGAACTCTCTTCGTCGATTGGGTGGGCTGTAATTGTTTCCCGACCCATGGCAAGTTGAAACTTCACTGGTTGGGTAAATTGTCCTAGGTCAGCCTCGACGCTATCCAAAACCCAACGATGGGATTGCCAAGGATTATCCAAGGCTTCCAATCGCATAGAAATGGCTAGGGCAAGACCCATTAGGTATTTTGAATCACAATATTAGGAAACTTACTCGACATATCTTTAGACATCACGGCAATCTGAATCGCTATCTTTCTAGCAATCGACTTATAAATTTCACTGATTGGACTTTCCGGCTCGGCAACTAAAGTAGGCCTTCCAGAATCAGCTTGTTCGCGAATTGATAAATTGAGGGGTAAACTTCCTAAGAAAGAAACATCGTAATCATCACACATTTTCTGTCCGCCTCCAGAGCCAAAAATATGCTCTTGATGACCACAGGATGGGCAAACATAAACACTCATATTTTCAACAATACCTAAAATCGGGATACCTACTTTTTCAAACATTTTTAGACCTTTTCTAGCATCTAATAAAGCAATATCTTGGGGTGTTGTGACAATCACAGCACCCGTAACAGGTACTTTTTGTGAAAGAGTCAATTGGATGTCCCCTGTACCAGGAGGCATGTCAACAATCAAATAATCTAGGCCTTGCCAATTAGTTTGGCGTAATAACTGTTCAAGTGCAGAGGTAACCATAGGGCCTCTCCATACCATCGGACTATCAGCTTCAATCAAAAACCCAATCGAGCTTGCTTGTAAGCCGTGACCATGCATTGGTTCAATTGAATTTTCAGCATAAGAGTCTGGACGACCTGTAATGCCGAGCATCGTTGGCAAACTTGGCCCATAAATATCGGCATCTAAAATCCCAACATTAGCGCCTTCGGCTGCTAAGGCTAATGCTAGATTAACTGCGGTAGTAGATTTTCCAACGCCACCTTTACCACTCGCAATCGCGATTACATTCTTTACTTCAGAAATTAGCTTAACCCCTCGCTGCACTGCATGAGAGGCAATCTCCATGCGAACAGTGACGCTTACATTAGCTACGTCAGGTATCTGCCTTACTGCAGCTACACACGCTTTTCTGATCAAATCAAATTGGCTTTTTGAGGGATAACCTAATACCACCTCAAAAATAACCTCATTTGCATCAATTTTAAGATTTTTAATGGCTTTAGCAGTGACTAAGTCGACTCCTGTATTGGGGTCTATAACTGTCTTTAACTGACTAATAATCTGACTTTCTGTTAATTCCAAAATGTTCTCCCTAAAAACCTAATTCAAAATAATGTATCACTCTACTGTGATTAGAGTGTTTTTGCTGTAAAACTAAGCATTTTCAAGCTAATTTGCTAAAATCTTGCTATGAAACCACTCGCAAATCAAATTTTAGTCACTTCTGCACTCCCTTATGCCAATGGTCAAGTCCATATTGGCCACTTAGTGGAATATATTCAAACAGATATTTGGGTAAGATTCCTCAGAATGCAACAAAAGGAAGTTTACTATATAGGTGCAGATGATACCCATGGTACCCCCATCATGCTTCGTGCTCAAGCTGAGAATATTACTCCAAAAGAATTGATTGATCGGGTTTGGGCGGAACATAAAAGAGACTTTGATGATTTTCATATCTCCTTTGACCACTACGGATCTACCGATAGTCAAGAAAACAAAGAGCTATCCTCTGAAATTTACCTCGCCTTAAAAGAAAATAGCTTAATTGAGAAAAAATCAATCGAACAAGCTTATGATCCCGTTAAAGAAATGTTCTTACCAGACCGCTTTATCAAAGGAGAATGCCCAAAATGTCATGCCAAAGACCAATATGGTGATTCTTGTGAAAAATGCGGAGCAACCTATAGCCCAACAGACTTAATTAACCCCTACTCAGCAGTAAGTGGTGCCACCCCAATTCGAAAAGTT
>CANFME010000172.1 GCA_947448305.1 Burkholderiaceae bacterium | reverse complement strand
TGGGCCTGCTCCCTTATAAGGGATATGCAACATTTTTGTACCCGCTTCTAAATTAAATAGTTCAGCAGTTAAGTGGGGTAATGACCCCATACCAGCAGAAGCATAATTAAATTGGTCCGGTTTAGATTTAACGAGATTAATTAACTCACGCGTATTTTTTACTTTTAAAGAAGGATTCACCACGAGGACTAAGGGGCCGGAAGCTAACATCGTCACCCCGGTTAAATCTTTCTTTTGATCAAAGGGTAAGTTGGGATAGATCGATGGGTTAGCAGAGAAACCGGCAGGCACAACTAATAATGTAAAACCGTCGCCAGCAGCTTTGGCAACAAAGGCAGAGCCAATGGAACCGTTTGCACCATTACGATTTTCAACCACTACTGGTTGTTGAAGTAACTCCCCCACTTTCTGACTAATTGCTCTAGCAATAATATCTGTGCCGCCACCGGGTGGATAAGGCACAATTATTTTAATAATCCCAGAATTTGGGGAATTTAAAATATTGCTGGAGTTTTGAGCATTGGCTGAGATGCTTAGGCAAAAGAAAAACGCGAGGCAAATAGATTGACTCAATTTGATCAAATCAGAAATAGAAAATTTTCCTACTACGGTTTGCATGTCTCAAAGATATTTATTATTTATTTTGATTTATCTTAACTCATTTATGATGGAAGATGAAAAAAATCTGTTTCAGAGTAATTAAATGATTCAGATAAAAAAAATTAATGGAGATTTACTTTCAATGCACAATTGTTTGGTTTTAAAAAGACTTCTTTTATTACTCTTTGCTCTATTCATTGCTT
This sequence comes from Burkholderiaceae bacterium, assembly GCA_947448305.1. Classification (GTDB taxonomy): domain Bacteria; phylum Pseudomonadota; class Gammaproteobacteria; order Burkholderiales; family Burkholderiaceae; genus Polynucleobacter. The sequence goes on along the minus strand of CANFME010000172.1, from coordinate 2,525 downwards.
CTTCAAGCTGGATAGCTCATGCATCCAACTATCCTAATAAAACAATTCGTCTGATCGTACCGTTTGAACCTGGTGGTAGCTCTGACATTACCGCACGTATCGTTGCTGAAGAAATGCGAAAAATTCTAGGTCAAACAATCATTGTGGAAAATTTGGGCGGAGTTGGGGGTAGTCGTGGCTCAGAAGTCGTTGCAAAAGCGAATCCCGATGGCTACATTTTATTATGGGGCAATGTTGCACCGATTGCGATTAACCAACATCTTTATAAAAACTTAAATTATGATTCCCAAAAAAACTTAACGGCAATCAGTTTAGGCACCATCTTTCCTAATGTTTTAGTAGTCCAGCCTGGCCTTAAATCCAATACATTTTTATCCTTCATTGCCCAAAGTAAAAAAGATTACAGCAACCTAACCTACGCTTCCGCTGGCAATGGCAGCTCAACTCATTTAGCGAGTGCTTGGCTTAATGATTTGCTGGGTTCAAAATGGTTACACGTGCCATTTAAAGGAGGCGGTCCAGCATTACTAGCCATTGCATCTGGTCAAGTCGATTTTTACTTTAGTGCTATCCCCTCAGCATTACCATTTATTAAAGCTGGAAAAGTGTTTGCGCTTGCCACAACTGGTAAAGTTCGCGACCCTTCGTTACCTAATGTGCCGACGGTTGCTGAACAAGGCTTCCCTCAATTTGAAGTAATTAATTGGAATGGTTTATTTGCACCAGCCAATACTCCACCCGAAATTATTCAACAACTAAGTAAAGCAATCCTGGATGCTCTTGCATCTCCTACAGTAAAAGAAAAACTTGCAGCGCAGGGTGCTATGACACAGCCAATGAAGCCACAAGAGTTTAGTAAATTTATTGCAGAAGAATCGATTAAGTGGGAAAAATTAGTCAAACTAGCCAATGCTTCAATTGAGTAATCGCCATAAAAATCAAACAAGATTAAATGAATAAAATTACCACAGACCCTCTACTAAATACGATTGTAGATTTCGTTTACTCAGAAAACTCTTTTTCTGACAACGCCTATAAAATTGCTAAATACTGCCTATGGGATTCAGTTTCTTGCGCTCTGTCTTCTTTAAATGAAGCGGATTGTTTAAGATTATTAGGTCCTTATGTAGAAGGTACGATTGTGCCAAATGGTGTGCCAGTTTTTGGTACTAATCATCGTCTTGACCCAATGAAAGCAGCCTTTGATATGTGCGCGATGACTCGGTGGATGGACTTTAACGATACCTCTTTTGCGGGTGGACACCCATCTGACTCGATTGGCGCCGTCCTATCAGTTTCTTATTTTAGAAGCCAACAGCTAAAAGTACTAGGTTTACCAGAACTTACTATGCAAGATGTCTTACATGGAATCATTCAGGCTTATGAAATTCAAGGGATGATTTCGTTTGCAAATAAATTTGATCAACCCAGTGTCGCGCTCGACCATGTCATAGCTGTAAAAATTGCCGCATCAGCCGTTGTCACCAAACTTCTTGGTGGTTCCAAAGAAATGGCTCTCGCTACGCTTGGCAATGTCTTCATGGACGGTGGGACATTAAATGCTTATCGCCATGTTCCTAATGCCGGTCCACGAAAAAGTTGGGCGGGAGCTGACGCGGCGAGCAGATCTGTATGGCATGCGTTCAATGCTATAAAAGGTGAGCCTGGTTATCAAACTCCCTTAAGTGATCCTAAATGGGGGTTTGAAAAAGTTTTTTATGAGGGCAAGAAAATCATCATCTCCGAATCACTAGGAAGTTTTGTCCTTGAAAATATTATTTTCAAATTCTATCCCTGTCAAAGAAATGTCTCGACTGCATTAGAAGCTGCGATTCAACTGCATCCTTGGCTTAAAAATTGCTTCGAACAAGTAAAAAAGATTACGATTTTTTCTCATGACGAGGCGATTCGCAGAACAGATAAAAAAGGGCCTTTGACTACGAGGGCCGCGCGTGATCACTGCATGCAATATATAGTAGCTATTGGGTTATTAAAGGGTCAACTAACTCTAGATGATTATTTAGACGAGACAGCAAATAATCCATTGATTGATTCTTTAAGAGAAAAAATGGTTTTAATTGAAAATCCTAACTTCAGTAAAAACCATCACGATATACAGATTCGAAGCTGTGCCAATGCTATTCAAATTGAATTAGTAGATGGCAGTCTTTCTGAGTTGATTCAAGTTGATTTTCCACTAGGTGATCCTATCCATCGAGATAGAGTTGAAAATGCGATTGTCGATAAATTTCAGGTATTGAGTAGCCCTGTTTGGGATGAGGAACGAAGAAATCAAGTAATGGAATTGATCATCAATGACAGTTCTTTTTTAAAAACCTCAGTTACTGAATGGATGAATACTTTACAAAATTGTTGACATCCTCCCCGCCCTAAAGGACGGGGATTCCTACTGCGCTCAGGCTGCTAGAGCTTGAGTCGCTTCGGAGGGTTCCTGCTTCACAGAGTGGTCTGACTGCCCCTACTCTCCACAGGCTAACAAGCGATGTCCTCGCTCTAAAATATTG
>CANFME010000171.1 GCA_947448305.1 Burkholderiaceae bacterium | reverse complement strand
AGAAGTAAAAATTAAAGTGGGTTTAATTAGAAGATTTTTTTTAGCAGCCGTTGGCTTGACAGTGGTTTTCGTAAAAAGATCAGTGCTGATGGGGAGGGGTGATGAAGTAGTTGATTCATCAGCTGTAGAGACTGTCGAATTACTGATTTCTTCAATTTCTTGATGGATTAAATAGTCTGTTTCTTTCAATCCTAATGCGTTCCCAACTTTTTTGGCGACTTGGATTTTATGAGACGCTGTAAAAAATATGACGGACTCATTATTTTCTAATTGGGCAATATGCTCCTTAGATAAACATACCTTTAAACCAAGCTCATTAGTAGTTAAGCCTTGAGCTTCTCTAGCGAGTCTTAATTTAGATCCATTAACTTCAATTTTTGCTGTTTGTTTATTCATGTTCTAATTCTAGAGAATTTTTATGACACAAAAGCGACGACTTTTTGAAGTTTTATTACAAAGTAGTCTTAGATTTCCAAACTTAACCTTAATATATAAACTTGAGGAGATTCTAAGAAAAAAGACCTCAAGAATTAATACTAATCATTCTAGCTTAATAGCCTGATTATTAATAGATTATTTATCTGAAACTAGTTTACTGAACCTAAAATGCACCATTTTAATGATCAATACTCATGGAAAAATTCCAGCAAATCCTTTTTTTTATCTTTTTGTTAGTGCAATCTCCTTTGGTGATGTGCAATCCAAAATCGACCATTCCGGTCATTAAGATTGGCTCGTTGCTATGGGATCAAACGGAGATGACAATTGCGGACGTCAAAATTTTTGCAGCAACTACAGGATTTATCAGCTTGGCAGAAAGAAATGGTGGCGGGCTTTCCTATGAAGCCGGTTTTGTTAAAAAACCTGGGTGGATTTGGAAAACCCCCTACGGTGTCATCGCGAGTGATCAAGAACCTGCCGTGCATTTGAATCAAAAGGAAGCAGAGTTGATTTGTCGTCATTTTGGTAAACGATTACCCACAGATGAAGAATGGACCTCTGCGGCCTATTTGGAGCAACGAAATAATCCTTCGAGTGGTTATATAAAAGGAAGGCGTTATCAATATCCAGGAGGTGACTCCCCAAAAAATTCGCAATGTTTAAGTGGTTGTGGGGATTACAAGGGCTTAGCACCAATAGGTACTTTAAACCGAGGAGCTGGTCATGTTGCTGCAGGTACTACTTTGCCTGGTGTTAATGGTTTGCTCGATATGGGGGGGAATGTTTGGGAGTGGACCTCGACTGAGCGTAATGGTGGGTTTATTACTCGAGGGGCTTCATGGTGGTATGGACCTGAACGACAACAAGAATCAGATGTTGAATCAAAGTCTGGAGACATTGCCGTCGTTTACATTGGATTTAGATGTGTTGCCAATGCTTTGAGGTAAATTATTAATAGTTATTGATAATTGAATTTTAGTTATAAGGTTATGTGAATTTTATCTAATTAAAATGATTCTTTTCAAACCCAGATGTTTAGATTGCGATTAGGATAATGTAGTAATATTTTTGTGGCAAGGGTAAATTAAAAATGAGACAAGTGAACAGTATTTCAAATTGGGTATTTGTTGTATTGAGTATGGCAACAATCAGTATCAGTTCTAGTGTGATAGCTCAAACAAAATCGATAAAAACTGATAGTGCGCAAGATCTCTATCAAAGAGGACTTTCCGCGACCTGCGCTAATTGCCATGGTACTGATGGTAAGGGTGTTGAAAATGCCACTATGCCAGTGATCAATCATCTTAATAGTGAGCAACTTTTAACTCAATTAAAGGCTTTTAAAAGTGGTGCTCGCGAGGGTACGATCATGCCACAGCTGGCTAAAGGCTACACCGATGAGCAAATGCAAAGCGTTGCTAATTTCTTAGGCAAAAAATAATTCAAGGGAATATTTATGAATCGTCGTTATTTCTTGGGGCAAAGTGTTGCCACTTTAGGTGCAATGGCAATGTATCCAGCGATTGGACGCGCTGCTAATTTAAATAAAGCAGAGATTGTTGTGGTAGGTGGTGGGTATGGCGGGGCAACAGCGGCTAAATATCTCCGACTATTTTCTAATTACACAGCGAATGTGACTCTCATTGAGCCGAATACAGAATTTGTTTCTTGCCCCTTATCTAATTTAGTCGTTGGTGGCTCTAGGCAGTTATCTGAGTTAACTTCGGCTTACACCAATTTAACAAAACGTCATGGCGTGAAATTAATCAAGGGCAGTGTTGCTTCCATCGATGGTGAGAAGAAAACACTTAAACTGGCTTCAGGTTCAACAATGAAGTTTGATAAGTTGGTTTTATCTCCCGGTATTAGCATGATGATGGATAGTATTGAAGGCCTTTCTGCTGCAAATCAATCGGGCGCTACGATACAGGCTTGGAAAGCTGGTCCTGATACTGTTGCGTTGCACAAGCAATTAGCTTCCATGCAAGATGGTGGTGTCTTTGCCATTAGCATTCCTGAAGCACCATATCGATGCCCTCCAGGGCCGTATGAACGTGCCTGTCAGGTTGCTAACTACTTCAAACAATACAAACCAAAATCAAAAGTACTCATTTTGGATGCAAACCAAGACGTCGTTTCTAAAGCTGGGCTATTTAAGAAAGCCTGGGCGGAAGAATATACTGGCATGATTGAATATCGTCCGCAATTTAAGGTTGCCGCGGTTGATGCCAAAACAAAGACCATTAAATTTGAAGTTCAAGAAGACGTCAAAGCGGATGTTTTAAATATACTGCCCCCCATGCGTGCTGGAGATATTGCAGTATCGAGTGGTGTAACGAACTCGAATGGTCGCTGGGCTAATGTCAATTACCTAAATTTTGAGTCAACAGCAGTTAAAGATATTCATGTCCTTGGTGACGCAATACAAACTGCGCCACTAATGCCTAAATCAGGTCATATGGCTAACTCGCATGCCAAAGTTGCTGCCGCAGCGATTGTTGCAGAGCTCAATGGTTGGGATATCAATCCTGCTCCAGTTCTAACTAATACTTGCTATAGCTTTATTGATGCTAAGAAAGTGGTGCACGTGGCAAGTGTGCATCAATATAACGCAACTGAAAAAACCTTTAAAACGGTAGCAGGGTCTGGTGGTTTATCGACAGAGCCAAATGTCCTAGAGGGGATTTATGCTTGGGGCTGGGCACGCAATATTTGGGCAGATAGCCTGTCCTAATTTAAGATTGAATTAAAAAAGGTAGGTACGTGAACTGACCGTTGATAAATCAATTGACTTTTATTCCTAATAAGGAATTGTGGAGTCAATGTCGCCGTCCAACAGTAAACTACGGCTCGCATAGGGGAATTGCGTCCCTAACACGCAGTATGAACTGCCTAAGGGCGTAATTGACCTTAGGGGTTT
>CANFME010000170.1 GCA_947448305.1 Burkholderiaceae bacterium | reverse complement strand
CCCCAGGTGGCGAGATAAACCACGAAAGCACCTTTGTTGAACCAGAAACCCAGCCAACTTCCGAAAATCGCTTTTCGAATACTTAAATTTTGCCAAGCAATCAGTTGCGGCGAAAACCACATCAGCATCGCAACAGGTAGGTATAAAACTGCAGCAACGATTAGAGCGTAATACATCTCTTGAATGAGATCAGGGCCAGTAATTTCACCGCTGGTTAATAGCGGCATAATCCTCTCCACATCAATAAATTGAGATGACACTAAACTAATGAATACTATAAAAGTCGTATATAACCCACCTAGTTTCAGAAGCCTCATCCTGATTACAGGAGGTAGTTCTTTAATTGCAGTAAAGTAAACCGATGGTTTTACTGTTTGTTTCAAAATAACCCTTTGCGCTGCTGTAAGAAACGCAACAGAGATGCAAGGGTTAAAAATTAATACAATAATGATGCCAACAATCGGTATAAACATCGAAAGTTGCATTAAAAATATGTATAGAAATACCAACATCAGGAAAGTAAAAGGACTTTGCTTAAATAGCCAAATCCCTTGCCGAATCCAAATGTAACCCGACTTTGGTGGCAGACGATTAATTTGCATGTTGTTTTATCCTTAGACGCAATATTCTTTCAAAATGTTTTGGGTCATGGGGGGTTAATAAAGCCGCTTCCCGGGGCAAGTGAAAATCCCATAGTCTTGAAATCCAAAATCGAAGTGCAGCTGCCCTTTGCATAAAAGGCCAAGCAAGTTCCTCTTCATCGGTAAACGGCCTTATCTCCTGATAAGCATGTAAAAAAGCGCTAATTAAATCAGGCTTGAACATTCCTGAGCTATGTTCAATACACCAATCATTCACTGTGACACAGATATCAAAAAGCCACTTATCCGTACCTGCAAAATAAAAGTCAAAAAATCCACTTAGTTCTGGATAAGATCCCTGCGCAGAATCTTTAAAAAGTACGTTATCCCTAAATAAATCACAATGACTTGGCCCCTGTGGCAACTTTTGATAGATCTTACTGTGAAAAAAGTCTGTTTGAACTTGTAATTCTTCACCCAATATGTCTTTTTGCCCCTGAGTCAAAAAAGGCATAATTTGGGGCACAGTCTCTTGCCACCAAGGCAAACTTCTTAAATTAGGCTGATCTTTCTTAAAAGTGGCGCCAGCTATATGCATTTTGGCAAGCATAACGCCGACCTCGTGACAATGTTCAGGGGTCGGCGCCACCACAGAGGCACCTTCAAGTTTACTGACAAGGGCTGTCGGTTTATTTTTTAAATCTAAAACAAGTTGTTCATTTTGATTTGGAAAAGGTGCCGGTACCTTAATGCCATGTTGTGATAGGTGCTGCATTAATTCCAGGTAATAAGGCAACTCCTGCGCAGATAAGCGCTCAAAAATGGTCAAAACATATTCTGTTTGGACATTTCCTTGCAAAGCAGTTAAAAAAAAGTTGCTATTTTCAATGCCAGAGCTAATGCCCTTTAAGCTGATAACATCGCCTAAACTGAATTGATTTTTAAACCAAACAGCGACTTCTTCTAAATTTAATTGGGTATAGACCGCCATACGGCTAAAATGGGAGTTGAATTGATGGAACCCGCTGGATAGTCGTATTAGGTACTGTTGGGCTTGAATTGATTGGTCTACTCATTTCATAATGAGTTCCTGCACGCGAATCCACTTGAATTTCAACTGGACGACCGTCTGAAGAGTATTCTGTAATGCGAGTGCCTTGATTTTCTTGGTACTCAAAAGAGGTAGGCCTTTTTTCTGTTCCAAGAACATTTTCATTTGCTCTTACAGATGGAGAAATAGGCTGACGGTTGATAAGTTCTAATTCCTTGGCGTCAAGACCTGGTGAACTGTTGGTGTTTTGAGCGAAGACTTGATTAGTCACTATCATGTTGAGAGTGGCGATTAAAGTAGTAGAAAAAATTAACGCTGATACCCTATTGCATCTAATGTTGTTCATGGGCTTTACAAAAGTAAGTTGTTTAATAAAACATAATTGTACGATTAAGGCATGACTAAAGAAATTTTATTATTGGTTGATGGTTCTAGTTATCTCTATAGAGCGTTTCATGCTATGCCAGATTTGCGAAATCCGCAAGGAGATCCTACGGGTGCAATTTACGGCATGATCAATATGCTCAGGCAAGCACGTCAAAAAATGCCAACCACCCATATCGCTTGTGTGTTTGATGCTAAAGGGCCCACCTTTAGAGATGAGTGGTATCCAGAATATAAGGCCAATCGATCTTCGATGCCTGAGGACTTAGTCAAGCAAATTGAGCCTATTCATGCAGTCGTCAAGGCGCTAGGTTGGCCAGTGATCGTGGTGCCACAGGTGGAAGCAGATGATGTGATTGGCACATTAGCTAGGAGAGCTAGCGAAATGGATTGGACCACCATCATTTCTACTGGTGACAAAGATTTGGCTCAATTAGTGAATGAAAAAGTCACTTTAATCAATACTATGACCAATGAAAAGTTGGATATTGATGGGGTAACAGCTAAATTTGGTATTCCTCCTGAGTTAATCGTAGATTATTTAACGATTACTGGAGATACGGTTGATAACGTACCTGGCGTTCCCAAAGCAGGACCAAAAACAGCCGTTAAATGGCTTACAGAATACGGTAATTTGGATAATTTAATTGAAAAATCTTCCGAAATTAAAGGCGTTGTGGGTGAGAATCTGCGCCAATCAATCCCTTGGTTAGCCACTGCTAGAAAGTTGATAACTGTCAAGATTGATTGTGAACTAGATGAACATCTCCTCGACCTGTCTGAACTTGAAGCAAGACATGAAAATCACGATGATTTAAGGGCATTATTTGTTAAGTATGGTTTTAAAACTTGGCTCAAAGAATACCATTTAACACAAGATATTCAATCGGTTGTAAACACACAGAACAATCCTGATGCTTTGAGTGCAAACAATGAATCGAGTGATACTACTCAAGTTCAAATGACCACTAGTGACACTAAAAGTGCCAATTATGAGTGCGTTACAAGCCTTGATCGTTTGCAGTTTTGGTTAGAGAAAGTCAAGTCAGCTCAACTTACTTGTTTTGATACTGAAACAACCGGGCTTGAACCGATGGTTTCAGAACTGGTTGGCATCTCCTTAGCTACTGAAGAAGGTAATGCGTGTTACATACCGCTCGCGCATACGACGAGTGAGGATCAACTTAATCGCGAGCATGTTTTGGAAATGTTGAAGCCGTGGTTGGAGGGTGATCAATATAAAAAAGTGGGTCAAAATCTAAAATTTGATCTACATATTTTGTTAAACCATGGAGTAACCTTAAAAGGCATCGAGCACGATACCTTACTCGAATCTTATGTGTTTGAATCGCACAAACCCCATGATATGGATACGATGGCACTGCGCCATTTGG
>CANFME010000169.1 GCA_947448305.1 Burkholderiaceae bacterium | reverse complement strand
GGATTATTCTGCCAAGTACCAACAGAATCCCAAATAGAACAATTAACCACCAAGGGGCAAAATTGACTTCCAAACAGGCTATTAATATTAGGTTAATTGGCACATATTCTGCAAAGTTTCCATGCGCCCGAATCGCTCTTTCTAAATCAGTATTACCTCCTGAACCCAATGCAACCTTATTTTTACGCCGAAGAGCAATCACCGCTAAAGAGAGCCTTAGAAATAGAATCGCTAAGATTGATGCAAAAATAGAAGTGATAATCAGCATAAAGAGATTGTGCGTTAGTTAATTGAAATAACTTAGCTATAAGGTTCTTAGCCATCATGTTATCTTAGCTTATTAATCCATTAAATACCCTAAAAAGATGAAGAATCCACTGAGCCCCAAAAAACTGTTATTAACTAAATGGACCGCAGCGCAACCGGTGGCGAAAAATAAACACTTTATTGTGACGAAGGTGATTCAACCGGAGGAGGAAAATGCTCCCCTTGATTTGATCGAAATTGAAGCAGTTTTCTCAAAGAAAACGATACAGATTTCTTGGCGAGAACTACAAGATTCTTCAAAGTGGTTACAAGGTTGGAAATGAGCTTTTTCCTAGGATTCTAGGGTATGCTCAAAAGCAGGAAGTCAGTTCTGACCGTTAAGCATTACTCATATTTTGTTAGTTATAGGAATATCTTAAATTAACTACAAAGGTTCTTTGTGGGAATGGATGATACATAAAATAGTCTCGATTCGTTAAATTATCGATACCAAAGCTTGCTCGCCAATTTTTATCAATTTGGTATCTCGCTTTAACGTCCATCACAAAATATCCAGAAAATCCTTGATATGTATTCGCGTTCACGTCATTGTTATCAATGGATGAGGCAAATTGTCGTTGATATCTGCCGCCTAAAGTAAAGGCCCATTTCTCATCAGGCCGATAGGTTGCGACTCCAGTAATTCTTAAAGGCGAAACACCTGGAGTAGGATTACCGACGATGCTTTGTTTAGATGAACCTAAACCGTTACTATCCACAATTGTGGAATCAACCGCAGTGACACTTCCGCCAAAATCGAAACCTTTGAAATAAAGGTCTCTCAATTGACCCGATAATTCAATGCCGTAACTACGCACCCTATTTACATTTTGCCAATAGGAATAGAAATAGGTTGGATTATTGATATCAGGATAGCCATATTGAGAGATCAAAGCATCATCAACTTGTTCTGTGAATAATGCTGTCTTCAAATATCCATTTGATAACCTCTTCTCAACACTCCACTCAGCAGACCAAACGTTTTCTGGATGAATGTTTGAAGGGTCTGGGGCATAGTATTTCGTTGCTTGACCAGAAGCAGATGCTGTAGTGGTTGAACTAACCACGTTATACAGCTCACCAGCAGTCGGAAAGCGTATCGCATTAGCAACCGAAACTGTGCTGATCCAATCATTTGGCGCATCATAACTTAGGGATAATTTCGGTGAAAAATGTTTATATTGAACACTGGCTTGATTCACTCCTTGAGCAATTGAACCTGGTGCAGATGAATTCAATAAATATCCATCAAAGGTTTGCCATGCTTCATAACGAAGTCCCGTAGTCAGCCTTAACGCATCATTAATATAGAAAGTATCTTGAGCCCACAATGCTGAAGTTTGCGTAACGCCTTTCCCCACCGCTGAAATATTACCAGTTTGGGCATTCATCCAATCCGCCACAGAATATTGGGAATTGTTTAAGCGGTTGTAATCATAGTGAGCACCAAAACTAATGGTATGTTTGCCTAAATCAGTATCAATCTTGTAATTACCACGCCAATCGGCATTGGTCCAACCTGTCCCGTTATAGTCTGAAAGTGTGCCATTTTTACCAGTAACATTATTTACTATGCTGCCATCTTGATTTAAATATCCAGCCGTTCTTTGCAGATTTTTATCGTAGTAAACATTAGAAAGAACAGCTTCCCATTCAAAGTTGTCAAAGTTTTTTCCGCTAAGTGCAACGCTATTCATAAAGTGTTGCTGACTCAAGTTGTAAACTCCAGAGGCAAAGGTAGTACAAGGTGCATTAGTTGTGCAATAACTTCCGTTAGGACTTCCAGGTAAATAACTTTGCACCTTGCTGTCCGTTTTACCTGACCAGATTCCTGTGTGGACACTTACAGACAAGCTTGGGCTGAAGTCATATTTCAATTTGAAATTAGCATCATCAGAAACCCCGTGTAGTAAGTTAGATGCTCCTAAATAATAGCCACCGTTAGTACCATCTTTTTTGATGTAGGGATAAGGGGTGACTGGAGACGTCGCAGTTACAAATGCCCTTGGTTGGGTATTCGCATCTGCATGATTTACTGACAGGCGCCATGAAGTACTTCCAGAGTGATCGCCAATTAAAGCAGATATTTGTCCAGATAAATAGTTATCATTGGTTCCGAATTTACTAAAAGTTTGCAAACTTCCAGTTGTGTTTACGATGGCCATAAATTGATCTGGCGTTTTAGTGGTTATATCAACAACAGCTCCCATCGAATTACCGGAATATGCCGCCGAGTAGGGTCCATACATCACTTCAATCTGTCGAATTTCTTCTGGAGAAACCATAAACCATCTTGGCGTACCATAGTTATTATCGTTATAAAGTTGAGTGCTAATTGGTATACCATCGATATTCACAATACTTTTTGCGCTATAACTAACACCCCAAATACGGGTAGCCAAAGTTGCTCCGCCATAATCAGCAGAGTCTCGTTTTCGAACCATCAGACTCGGTGCGTACTTTAATGCGTCAGGTGTGTCGACAACATTAACCGTATCGTTAATCATCTCTTCCTCAAGGGTAATACTCGAAGCACTAAACGTGGGAAGGATTTTTTTATCAATGGCTCCAGAAATTGAAATTTCTTCCAATTCAGTAACGTGATCCGCTTTGACATGAGTGGTCGTAGCCATGATGACGGTCAGTACCGTCATATTTAAATATTTTGTTTTCATGGCGAATTTAATGCTGATGTTGAGAATGATCTTCAGGATCAACAACTACCTTTAATGCCGCGGCTGGATTCTTATAATCTTTTAATGTTTTACCTTCGGCAGGAATTTCGTTCCATTCCAATTTGCCAGAGGCACAAATTTGAGTAACCTTCCAATAAAGTGGACCTGACTCCATCGGTGCTTGACCAACAATCACAAATTCATCATAAAACTCTGATGGAAGGTTGCCATTTTTCCATTCAATTTTGGTCACGTCCTCAATGATTTTTTTGCCATGACTTGTGTAAGGTTTTTGCAGCTTATCTTTTAAAATAGAAATATCCCACGCGGTCTTTACCATTGGTTTTGCGCCTTTAAAACCTTCAGGAACATTAATAATGACTTGTTGCGTTGGGGACCCATCACAACCGTGACTGATCTTAAATACTGCTTT
>CANFME010000168.1 GCA_947448305.1 Burkholderiaceae bacterium | reverse complement strand
GTCAAATTGGTGTGGGTAGTAAAGCCAACCATTTGTCTTATATTGGTGATGCGGTGGTAGGATCCGGTGTCAATATTGGTGCCGGCACGATTACTTGTAATTACGACGGCGTCAATAAACATCAAACCGTTATTGAAGATGGCGCTTTTATTGGTTCAGATACCCAATTGGTCGCCCCAGTTAGGGTTGGGAAGGGAGCCACCCTTGGTGCTGGCACAACTCTTACTGAAGATGCGCCACCGGATCAATTGACAATCAGCCGCGCTAAACAAATTAGCTTAGTTTGGAAGCGGCCAGAAAAAATCAAAAAATAATTTTATTAAGGCAAAATTATGTGTGGAATCGTTGGAGCAGTTTCTAAGAGAAACATTGTCAGCATCTTAGCAGAGGGATTATCTCGCTTAGAGTACCGAGGATATGATTCCTGCGGTTTAGCTGTTATCAATGAAAAAAACCAACTTGAGCGCAGCAGAACTACAGAGCGCGTTGCCGAGCTGAAAGAAAATACCACCGCATTGTACGGCGTAACTGGGATTGCTCATACACGTTGGGCAACCCATGGTAAACCGAATACAGACAATGCTCACCCTCATTTCTCAGGTGATTTAATTGGCGTAGTGCATAACGGCATTATTGAAAATTATGAGTCTTTAAGAGCAGAATTAATTAGTAAAGGCTATCAATTTACCTCCCAAACTGATACCGAAGTAATCGCTCACTTGGTTCACGAGCATTATTCATCAATGGTGAATCGTGATTTAGTAGAGGCTGTAAGACTTATTCTTCCAAGGTTACATGGCGCTTATGCTATCGGTGTAATTGCGCAAGATATGCCTGGTGTTTTAGTCGGTGCAAGAGCCGGATCACCCTTAGTCGTTGCGTATGGTGAACAGGAAAACTTCCTAGCTTCTGATGCATTAGCTGTTGCTGAGCATGCTAATAGTATGACTTTTTTAGAAGAGGGAGACCTGGTTGCCCTTACTCCTGACTCGGTCAAGGTCATGAATTTTGCAGGTGAATTACTGGAGAGGGAGATTCGTCCGGTACCAGCTCAAGCTGCTTCAGTTGAACTTGGGCCTTATCAACATTTCATGCAAAAAGAAATTTTTGAACAACCAACCGCCATAGCCAATACGATTGGAAATGTAGAAAAAATTGATTTTGATTTGTTCGGCGCTACTGAGCAAGAGTGGTCGGATATCAATCAAGTATTGATTTTGGCTTGTGGAACGAGTTATTACTCAGCTTGCGTTGCCAAATATTGGATTGAGGCAATGGCAGGGGTTTCAACGCAAGTTGAAATCGCGAGTGAATATCGCTATAGAGTAAGCGTACCAAATCCAAAAGCATTAGTAGTTGTGGTTTCACAATCAGGAGAAACAGCAGATACCTTAGCAGCCCTACGTCATGCAAAATCATTGGGGCATCATAAGACTTTAGCGATTTGTAATGTAGCCTCCAGTGCCATGATGCGCGAAACCCTATGGAAATTCCAAACCAATGCGGGTACTGAAATCGGTGTTGCTTCCACAAAGGCATTTACAACCCAATTAGTAGGGTTATATTTCTTGGCTTTAACTCTGGCTAAATTAGGTAAGAGTAGTGTGCCAATTAATGAAAAAGAACATATTGATCGCCTGCGTCATTTGCCGGCTGCCTTAAATGCAGTATTAGCTTTAGAACCTCAGGTGATTGCTTGGGCTCAACAATTTGCAAAACATCAGAACGCTTTATTTTTGGGCAGAGGAATGCATTATCCGATTGCTCTAGAAGGTGCTTTGAAATTGAAGGAAATTTCTTACATCCATGCAGAAGCTTATCCTGCTGGCGAATTAAAACATGGACCGCTCGCATTAGTAGATGAAAGTATGCCAGTAGTAACCGTTGCGCCGAATGATGATTTGTTGGAAAAACTCAAATCAAATATGCAAGAAGTAGCTGCTAGAGGTGGTCAGTTATACGTCTTTGCTGATGTGGACGCCCATATTCAAGCAAGTCCAGGCATCCATGTAATTCGTATGCCAGAAAATTACGGGAGCCTTTCTCCTATTCTTCATGTGGTGCCATTGCAATTATTGGCTTATCACACTGCTCTAGCTCTTGGAACTGATGTTGATAAACCGAGAAACTTAGCAAAAAGTGTAACGGTAGAGTAAACATCATCACTGTAGAAGTTATTTTAGCCTTAAGTAGGTGACGAGATTTTTGTTAGATCTCGATAGAGTAAGGCACTTAAAACTAACCATGGGTTTAATTAAATAAAAGCGATATAGTTGCGTAAAGTCTGTATTGGTCAATATTTAGGTAATTTGACACTCACGAAATTGTAAAACTTTAACATTCAGCATCTCTGCACAAATCAACTTTTGAATCATAAAAAATAAACTAAAAACCATGAAACAAACGGTCTATTGCAGTAATAATTAGATTTTGTTGGTCTTTTAACGAGCAAACTTGATTTTTTAAAATAGAGCATGGCACTGCTGCCATACTTGGAGTCTCTAAGACAAACTTAGAGCCGTTAATAGTAAATTGAGGTAGTAAATCTTGAGGAAGCTTGACTTGTTTGTATTGTTTAGCATCCCTTAAAGGAATCACAACCCTAGTGGAAAGACCATCTAATAAGTCAGTTTGAACATCGACAAGATAAGGGGTAGATATATTTTTGTCTGAAGAATTATCGTAGACTGTAAACCGTGCCATTAAAAACTTCTCCACTGCTCAAGTGGAAGCCCCTCTAACTCTATGAGTTTATTGTAGGAAGAGAAGAAATCAGTATGTTCAAGCTTCCACAGCCTTTCTTTTTCAGACTTAATATAAGCTTCTAAAAATGAATTGCAAACTTGTGAAATATTAATGCCAAGAAGCTTAGCCTCTTCCAAAACTAGAGAGTCCAAAGAAAGATTAACTGCTTTTTTTGGCATTTGATTGTTTAAATTTAAAGATATGATATCGCCCATTTGTTAATTATACATATAATTTATGCGCATGTAAATTACGCATAAACCCTGCGATACAGTGTGGGATTTAATTTTAAAAATCAACTCTTAATTTCTAAAGTACTCTCACCAATATAACCTTAGCCTTTTTAAAGTATTGATTAAATGAGAATCTGAATCTTATTTTTATGATGAATAACTGAATAATTACCTGCTAGAAATAAAATAAGGCGCATAAAAATAAGCTGTTCTTCTATGATGAAAATAATACTCTTGGAGATGAATGAAATAACCAATCTCTTCTGAAAAACTGCTACATTAATCAACGAAAGACTATCGACAATGTATTAGCCCCTATTTCAACCGAACATAGTTTTTAAAGTAAACGACTAGGCGTAAGCCTAGTCATATGACTATGTTTAAGGAAAGAAATGGAAACTATTCAAGTTGTAACAGAAGTTCAAAGAAGAAGACGTTTTTCAGTC
>CANFME010000167.1 GCA_947448305.1 Burkholderiaceae bacterium | reverse complement strand
GCTCCACCCCCGACACCACTACTTTGAGGTATTGGTAGAAACACAATACCACCTGCTAAAAATTTTCCTTCCTGTCCACTAATAGCAACAATATTGGGCTCAGCCAGAATCTTCACTAAACCAGATTGAATATTGGCCTGTAGAAAAGCATCGGTCGAACCAAATGATCCAATTAAATTAGAAACGGCCGTGGCAGAAGCGGCACCAAGTATCCCAATAGGGTTAAAGGAAAAATTATTTCCATTAATTTGTACACCTAATTTACTAGCGATCGTTTTGTCAATCTCAGCCACCTTTACTTCAATTAATACCTGTGGTAAATCCTCTGTAACCAACATATTTAAAACTTTTTTTCCTGAAAAATCTTCAGTCACCTTAACGAGTTGTTGGACTCCTAATGCATCACTAATCCTGCCACTTAATACATATAACTCTCCCGCAGTTGTTATGCGATAGGATTTTTCAGTTGGGAACAAATCTTCTAATAAATTTCGTAGTGTCGAAGTGTCCGCTCCAACAGTCACATCCAGGATCAATATTTTTGAACCTTCTTGCCAAATTGAGATATTCGTCAATCCTGACTTCTTGCCAAGAATGTAAATTTCTTTACTGTTGATTAATCGCACATCAGCAACCGATGGATCCCCAACAGAAACCCTATAGGCAGATTCTTTAAGGTTGTATAGGGATGATTTACCAATTGCTACGGGATGACTTGCATGAACGACAGTCCCTGCCGGATGCGACTCAACACCATAGGCGTTTGTCTGAATACCCAATATTCCAAAAGTAAGAATATGAGTCATAGCAGCTGAGATTACCGTTTTAGATAAATTTTTCATTTGCTTCCCTTAATTAATTACTTGAATCTTTGGACAAACCACGAATTACTTCGATAAACATTCCCTTATTTGGCTTTTTTTGGACGGGTATGTCACTTACGACATTTGCGACTAAATCTCTTCTAGTTATGCCAGTATTGCTATCTAATAATTCTTCATTTTGATGGCGTAACACGAGTGAAAGAGTGCCAATTGATCTTGCTAAATCTAGTTTTTCAGCATCGGATGGGGTAACTTCAATCGTAATTGCACTAACCACTTTCGGTTTACTATCATCAGATAGTCTGTCTTGGGCGACTGCTAAGATTAATATTTTATGAGCGATTATTTTAGAGATTTCTTGATTATTTTGATCTTTACTATTCAAAATTACATCCACAAAATTACCAGGCATTGCAAATCCGGCGACCCCAGCTGCTTCATTCACACTTAAGGTAAATGCACGTTTTCCTAGTGAAATTTGTACGGCTAAACTACCAGATGAGCTTACAGGAATTAACATTCTTTCAAGAATCACCTCACCATCTGCTATGTCCATTTTAGGTGTTCTATTCACTAACTGATCAACATTGATGAAAGCGCCAACAGGAAGGTTTTCTTTTGGCCAGTTAGTTATTCTCAAATTACTTTTTGTTAATTTGCTACCAGGCACTAATGTGTTTTTGGAAACTACAATAGGAATCATTTCAAGGGCATCCATCTTATTCAGCCAAATTGCCGAAATAATGACCACAGAAATACCCATCAATGCAGATACTATTACTGCAATTAAAAATTTATTATTTGGCAAAATATTCATACAATTCTTTCTATCAAAATAGTAAAAATTACTCCTCCAAAAATCGCGATAGCATAAGGAATTTCAATTGCGTGAAGATGATTTTTTCTTATTTTTTGACCTGTTAAAATCAACAGGGCATATTCTTTTAATAAATAAATCATGGCTAATAAACCACCGATCATCACGACATTTAACCCAACTGTGATTACTTGGTCTGCGCCAAGAAAAAGCCCAGATACGCCAAACGCTTTAACATCTGCCGCCCCCATTACACCAAACATGTATGGAGGAAGAAATAAAGCAAAGGCTAATACACTACCTAAGTAGAGATTAGTCACTTTGCTCCATTCTCCCGAGATCCAAGGAAAAGTTAAGCCAACAATTACTGCCAGACCAATCCAATAGTTTGGAATTTTTCTGTAGTAAAAATCACTTATCGCAGATATGCCTAAAAATATAAGTAATAGATAAACTGAAATAAGTGTCATTGACTAAGATCTCTTTAGAGTGCTGCAGCAATACTTGCGAAGATGGCAGCTAAATTCGTTTTAATTGTGCCTAAAGAAACAATAATTGCAACAGCTGTCGCAGCAGCTATAAGACCGTACTCAACAGCAGTAACAGCTTTTTCTTCACGGATAAATTCTTTAACGCGAAGCTTCATTAAGTCGATAATATTTTTCATTTGATATCCTTTTATTAAATTAATAAATGTGAAGTACTACAATTTCAATTTAATGCTAAGGACATTTTTGATTTTGACTAATGTCAATTTTTATGATTTTTTTATGATTTCTACAAACAACATAAAAAATTTATCGAATCTTATGAAGATATCTGGTGTCTGCAAACAACATTCTGGCATTTGGAATATCAATTCATAGCCGATTAGCATTACTAATGTGTATGTTTTTTTATTTAGGACCTCGATTGCTTTATAACAATTCACCAACAATCTATTTGAATAAAATGTTCTTTGTCTAAAGATGGAAGAGCCTGAAATAGTGAATGCAAATAATATGGTTAAATTGGTGGCGCAAGCAATCCACCGGCCATAATCTGAGGCTAACAATAGCATTGACAAGGAGATGAAATAACTAAACATCACAATCATCACATAATCATTCACGACAATCTCAGTAGTATTTTGTCCAGCAATTAAGTGGGATCCTTGTCTAGATTTTTGTAAATGTAATGCTAACCAAGTTAACACCCAAGCATTTAATAATAAAAAACATAACCAATAAACCCAGGTCCCTGAAATAAACACTCCATAAATGGTAGAAAAATGCTGCGTCAGTGTCCAGCCAAGACCACCCGTTGCTAAGCTTGCTGTATAGGGTGCAAAAGGCGCCAAAGTGAGTCTATCGGATAAGCTATAAGAATCCCAAATAGTCTGCGACATCTGTGGATTGCCATGATTGAGAGAGCACATCACAAAGATAATAGGGATTAAAACAGCATAGATACTTACAAACCGCCCCATTAGTAAACTGGGCTTATTTTCGAAATAGGTGATGACGAGCAAAAATAGAGTGATGGGATAAGCCATCATTAAATAAGGCTCATGCACTAATGTTAGAAGGCACCCGCCAATAATTGCGAGTAAGCCAAATAACCAAATCCTTAGTAATTTTTTTTCTTTTTTCCCATCACGAATATTTAAGTACAAAAGGCAAAGTAAGCCAAAATGAATTAAAAAAAGTATTTCTTTTCTGGTGTAAAAAATTGCGCCCATAGCCATATGGAATATTCCACCAGGAATCATTAAAGCAAGCACAAGTACTAAAGTTGAGCGAATACGTGATTTTATGTATAACCCAATAAATATGGCCACATAAAAATAATAAAAGCCCAGAACCAATTGATTCAGAAATGGGATGATGCTCGTTGAGCTATTAAGCTGGT
>CANFME010000166.1 GCA_947448305.1 Burkholderiaceae bacterium | reverse complement strand
TAATTCCTGAAGAACTGAGTATTATTCAAGGAACAATGACGCCCTCTCTAAAAGTAAAGCGTAAAAAACTTTACGAACTCTATTCAAAAGAGATTGAACAGCTCTACGTTGAGTAACTTTATCAACTTTTGAAGTATCTGGTTTGAGAAAGTCATCAAAAGGTTTTTGTGAAGATGTTGTCAATCTTTCTGCATAGGCTTAGGAAAGGTTACCTATCGATAAATATTTCGATATTCAATAAAAATGAGAAAATTTTAATTTCTCAACTGATACTATGTGGATCAATTAGTTGGTATTGGAACGGGTTATCAGTAAATGCATTACAAGCCTTTAATTTCTCCCAGAGTTTTTGAAAGTCAGAATAGTCAAAACCAGCAGTCCAGTTCCATGCCCGAGTCATTGATCTTACAAACGGAGTGGGGTCATTATTTTGGGATAAAGCTTTAAGCGGTAGTAAGTAATCTTCGCGATATCCCGTGGGAATAATGATACGACAAACGGCTGATTGAGTTAAGTAAGCATTCATGGTTAGGCGCGCTGTTCTTCCATTACCATCCATGAAGGGATGAACCTCAGTAACAATAAACATAGCCATGAGGGCTCGAGCAAAAGGATCTTCCAGTAATGCTATTCGCTTGAATCCCTCTCTTAATGTACCTTTGACTAATTCAGGGTGAACAAAGATGGTGTTGCCAGCCTGATTAGCTTGCTCTTTCCATTCTCCAGGATTTTTATCAGGTCTACTCGAAAGGATTTTGTAGTTACATTGCTGTAACCAAGCCAAAAAGTCATCTTCATTATTTGGAGGCTGTGATCGAAAGGGGTGGTCCATGATGGCCCTAAATGTCCCTAGAACATCATGAGAGTCTTCATTACGCTTAGGGATCATCTTCCCATCAAAAATAATTTCCGATGCTTCTTCCACTGTAAAGGTTGTTCCTTCAATATAGTTAGAAAAATAAGATTCGAAGAAAGCAAAATTGAGTACACCCACGCCATTTTTAGCAGGATCAGTAATCATCGGAAAAGGTTTTCTCAAAGCGGAGAATAGGGTGTCAAATATCTCTACGCGTTCTGGGTCGTAAGGTCTGCCAGCAGCTCTCGCGAGTGCATCTACTGCGCTGAGTTCTCGAGCCTTACCAGTTTGCATTAAGGCAGAAATAATAGTATTCAAAGTTTTAAACTGTGCATCAAATCCTAGTTCGCTCGCGATGAATTTGGCATCGTCACGTAGTGCATTGAGTTTGTGTTCCCCACGAATCGTGCATAGCTTACTTAGATGAGATTCAACCCAATTTCGGCCCATGGTCCGATTTTCTGAACCTTTACCAGTGTATAAATTTTCAAGAAGTCTTCTTGCCTCAGAGGAGACGAATAGCTTTCCATAAGGCGTGTCATTCATCGAAGCGGGATGATTTTGGATTGCTGGAGCTCCGGACAAAATATTCAAAGTAAGGCCTGGTAGTTGCAAAGTACGAACGCGCTTGCCCTTTACTAAATAGATGTTCCCGTGTTCATCTGGCATGCCCAATTGTGCCGATCGATAGGCGACTACTGCATGAGGATAAAGATACTCTGCTATCTGGCGCCACGCAGGCCTTACGATTTGCTCAAGGGGGCTAGTCAAATCACTGGTGTAAATACCGCTATGAATCTTGCGCAATCTTCCAGCTTTAGCCAGGCGAGAGATGCGTTTGGCATTTGAGCTATCTTTTGCTGAGTTAAATAGTAAGAGGGGGAGTTTGTCAATAAAAGTGCTCATAAAGCTCCAATTTGCCCAATAATGTCAATATTAATGCATTAATTATGGATTAATGTCAATAAAAATGCACGTATTTTTAAAATAGGGTTATTTTCTCTTTAGATGTTTGATTTAAAAACGTGAGATTAAAAGCCAAAATTTTGTTGCAATGGTGCTCTGTGCTCGTGAACGCAAACAATCGAATAATCCGTGTTTAAGCCCTTTTCAGAAATGATTTGGGTACGCCTTAAATCGACATTAAGGGCGTCGCCTTTTCCAAAGCGCCAATTATTTTGTCTTTAAAAACTGCAAACTCAATCTATAACAAAATATGCTTAGTGATAATGTCAGAAATAATCTCCACATCAGACTCCGCAAATTCGAAGCAAGGCATATTTTTCTTTTCAATTACCTCCGATTTTTTTCCATCTTCACCGGATGCTAAAAGATCAATGCCATCTTGCTTGAGCGGTTTAACTACGAGAGCTCGTTCCATTCTAACAAGGCGGTTTTGATACAGTTTCCCAGCCGATGCCAGAGGTAGTTCCGGTAATTAAAATGTCCATAGTCAATCTTACGATATTTCTGTATCGATTTGCTCATAGGGTAAATACTCACTTGTAAGCAAATCATTGTGTGATAAATTTTAGTGATTATATAAATTAAATTGAGACATTCGCTTACCAATGCAATGGAGAATTTTTCGCATTCTTGATTTGCATCCCTTTTCATGACTAAGCCCATACTTGAACTTCGCTCTATCAGTAAATTCTTTCCTGGAATAAAGGCACTTGACCAAGTTTCTTTTGATGTATTTTCAGGGGAAGTACATATGTTACTTGGGGAAAATGGCGCTGGTAAATCCACGCTAATGAAGGTCCTTTGTGGTGCTTATCAGGCTGATGCGGGTGAAATTTATTATCAAGGTAAACCTGTCAAGATCACTAATCCAAGTGATGCTAGAGCATTAGGTATTGCCGTTATTTTTCAAGAATTTTCGCTCGTTCCTTATTTGAATATTGCGCAGAATATTTTTTTAGGGAGAGAGTATTCTGGCAAGATTCCTGGGACGATTGACCATGCTCGTATGCATGCAGAAGCTAGACATTGGTTAGATGTGTTGTCTTTAAATATTGATACCCATACTTTGGTGCATACCCTTGGGGTAGCTCAACAGCAAATGGTAGAGATTGCGAAAGCTTTATCGCAAAATGCCAAGATACTAGTCATGGATGAACCAACTGCTGCCTTATCTGATCGGGAGACTTCCTTACTCTTTGAGATGATCCGTAAATTACAGTCGGAAGGAGTCGCGATTGTATATATCTCCCACCGGATGGCAGAGGTCTTTAGTATGGGTGATCGAATCACTGTGCTGAGAGATGGTAAGCAAGTGGGTATTGCTGATCCGAAAACCACGAGTCCAGATGAGCTGGTTCAGATGATGGTCGGACGTCGTGTGGATATGGCCTATGCTAGAAAATTTACAAGTAAGCCTGGTCAGATTGCTTTAAAGATTTCTAACTTGTATTCCGATAATGGTATTTCTGATATTTCTATAGAAGTTCGGGAAGGTGAGATTGTTGGCTTGGCCGGTCTGGTTGGAGCTGGACGAACGGAAGTAGCGCGTGCGGTCTTTGGTGTGGATAAAGTAACCTCTGGTACGGTAGAGATTTTTGGTAAAAATCGTACAGGTGAACCATTTAATTCTGTGAAGATGGGGCTCGCCTTGATTCCCGAAAGTAGAAAAATAGAAGGCCTCGCTTTAATCCGATCGGTTGAAGAAAATATTATCCTTTCTGGCTT
>CANFME010000165.1 GCA_947448305.1 Burkholderiaceae bacterium | reverse complement strand
TTATTCAGGGTTTAGCTATTGGTATCTTGGGTTCTATTTTTGGCGTCATTTTCGGTCTATTAATTGCAGCTAATATCGATGTGATCGTGCCGGCGATTGAGTCTATTTTTAGGGTTCAATTTTTACCAAAGGATATTTATTTTATTAGTGAGTTACCTTCTGATATTCGCACTGAGGATGTCCTAAAAGTCAGCTCGATGGCGTTTTTCCTGAGTTTATTAGCAACGCTTTACCCGAGTTGGCGAGCTGCAAAAATTAATCCAGCTGAGGCACTTCGTTATGAATAAGTTCGCAACAACTCCTGTACTAGACGCAATCGGTGTGCGTAAAATATTTAATGGTCATGATCAAGCTCTTGAGGTTTTGAATGGAGTTGATTTACAGGTGGTGGCTGGAGAAAAAGTGGCTATTGTCGGCGCATCGGGTTCTGGTAAAAGTACCTTATTACATATTTTGGGTGGTTTAGATACCGCTACAGAAGGAAAAATCAGTTTGTCTGGAGTTGATTTTTCCTCTCTCACTGACTCTGAGAGAAACCAAGTTCGTAATGAAAAACTCGGTTTTATTTATCAGTTTCATCATTTATTACCTGAATTTACAGCACTAGAAAACGTGGCCATGCCACTACGTATACGTGGCCTTGCTAAGAAACTTGCTTTTGCACAGGCGCAGGCTATGCTAACTAAAGTGGGTCTTCAAGATCGACTAGAACATACTCCTGGGATGCTTTCTGGTGGTGAGCGTCAACGCGTTGCAGTAGCCCGTGCCTTAGTTGGCAATCCTTCTTGTGTTCTGGCGGATGAGCCAACTGGAAACTTAGATGCGCAGACTGCAGATCAAGTCTTTAATCTCATGATGGAAGTTGCTAATCAATTAGGTACTGCGTTTGTGATTGTGACGCATGATCCCCTAAGAGCTAAGCGCTGTGATCGAATTTTAAAATTGACGGCGGGTGGATTGATTAATTTAACTTCCATAGAAGTAGAGTGAACCTATGTGGTTTGACTCACATTGTCATTTAGATGCTAAAGAGTTTTCGCAGGACTTATCACTCGTTATTGCTAGAGCTGCCGAGCAGGGTGTATCCGGTATTCTCATTCCTACGGTTGACATCCATTCGATAGATCACGTTATAGAAATTGTCGAAACATGGAGTCCCATGATCCCTTATCTCTGTTTTACTTTAGGGATTCATCCGCTTTATACCCCAGGTGCATTGGAAGCAGACATCGGTGTTTTAAGGAAATATCTAGAAAAATATCAACATCATCCTCGGTTTGTAGGTGTGGGTGAAATTGGCCTAGATTACTTTGTAACCAATTTGGACGCAGATAAGCAAGAATGGTTTTTTGATGAGCAATTAAAATTAGCCAAAGAATTTGATTTACCCGTAATTCTTCATGTTAGGAAATCGCAGGATCAGATTTTAAAACGTCTTCGAAAAATGGGCCTTTCTGGTGGAATTGCGCATGCATTTAATGGTAGTTACATTCAAGCTAATGAGTTTCTGAAGTTGAATTTCAAATTAGGATTTGGGGGCACCCTTACTTATGAGCGGGCTTTGCAGATTCGTCGTTTAGTAAGTGATTTACCAATTGAGTCTTATGTATTAGAGACGGACGCTCCAGATATTCCACCCGCTTGGTTAAAAGATTCTCCCGAGCACCTGCGTCGAAACGAACCTTTAGAAATCCCCGCTATCGCACAAGTTTTTGCTACACTTAGGGATCTGTCGCTACCAGCCGTAGCAAACATGAATTTAACTAATATTAGAGCAGTACTACCTCGCCTAGATCGACTCATGCAAGTGTAGTACAACAGTAATTCTTTCACTCAGAGCCATTTCTCAAAAGAACTCGAGGAGTAAAAACTCCACGGAGAGGAATTGTTGTGCGTATTGTGATTACCTTGTTCATACTTGGTCAATGGACTTGTTTATATTTAAACGGCTGGCCAGAATTTCTAGAGTTAATACTGCCTTTTGGTATCTTAGTTACAGCTTATGTTGTCGCCCATTTTTATTTTTCACATCCTATTGTCTGGCAAGAGTTTTTGCAAACTAAGACGCTTGTATTGTGCTTAGGGGGCTTAGTTTTTTGGATAGGTTTTTTTCAGGTGAGTTCTATCACATCAGAGCGTACTATTCATCAATTGCCACCTGCATTAGATGGTCAAACGATGCGCTTACAAGTAGTGGTGGATGATCTTCCGAAAAAAACCAGTCAGGGCGTGCAATTTAACGTGACGATTTTATCTTGGGGTGATCTCTCACTTATTAATCTAAAAACTCTCGTTGAACCTCTACCCAAACGATTATCTATTAGTTGGAATCAGCCTAATCCAAAATGGGGTGCAAAGAACTTACAAAATACGATGGCCATTCCTGAAATCATTCCTGGGCAAGTATGGCATTTCACGTTGAAGCTGAAAGCCCCTCGAGGCCTAAAAAACCCCTACGGATTTGATCTAGAGCAATGGATGATGATGCAATCAATTCATGGTAGTGGATTTGTGAGTCATCCTTATGGAGAGCTAAGTGATCGTCAAATTTGGAATTTTCAAATTTTAGTGGCTAAACTTCGATACCTTATTCGACAAAAAGTCACCAACTCCTTAGGTCAGAAAGCACCTTATACTGGAGTGATTAGTGCCTTAGTGATGGGCGATCAACAAGCGATTTCTCAAGAAGATTGGACGGTTTTTAATGCTACGGGCATTGGCCACTTAATTTCTATTTCAGGATTACATGTCACGATGTTTGCAGCGGTTGGTGCTTACTTTGCAAACTTGGTATGGCGTAGAACTCGGCTACCGTTAATTTTTCCTGCTCAAAAAGTTGCAGCCCTCGTCGGTTTTATCAGCGCATTACTTTATACCTTTCTAGCTGGCTTTCAAGTTCCCGCACAACGAACGATGTTGATGGTTGGTGTGGTGGGCATCTATTTATTTTTGTGTCGGGTACCTAAGGCTTTTGATATTTGGTGGTGGGCTTTAGGTATCGTATTACTCTTAGATCCTTGGGCAATATTTACGCCAGGATTTTGTTTATCCTTTGGTGCAGTAGCAGCCATCTTATACGCAATGCCTCCTAAAAATGATACTAATCATCTAGATATTGATTTGATCTTTTTAGAAAAGTTAAAAAATTCTCTCAAAGAAGCCTGCCGGGTTCAAGCGGTGGTCACGATCGCTCTGATTCCACTTACCTTGTGGTGGTTTTTCCAAATTTCCTTGGCTTCGCCTTTTGCAAACGCCATAGCGATTCCAATCGTTAGTTTTTTAGTCACACCCCTTGCTATGCTTGGAGTGATACTACCTTGGTGGTTTGGTGATGCTTGCCTATGGTTAGCCCATTTCTTTTTTTCTATCTTGGCATGGTTTTTAAAACCAATGGCCGCATTTCCTTGGGCCATTATTTATGCAGCCAAACCAAATGGATGGCTACTTGCAACTGGTATTGTAGGGGTCATCATCGTGATACGACCTGGTCCAATTATGATCTCTTGGCCATCTAGGTTATTCGGCTTATTGGTTTGCCTAATACTACTTTTACCGAAGCATTGGATCTTAGGTAATGGCGTATCCAAAGGTGAGTTTCGAATGTTGGTTTGGGATATCGGTCAGGGTAGTGCAGTTTTAATCGAAACAAAAAACCATACATTGCTTTACGATACGGGTCCTGTGAGTGGTAATTTTGATCCAGGCAAAAGAATCATCTT
>CANFME010000164.1 GCA_947448305.1 Burkholderiaceae bacterium | reverse complement strand
TTGGTGGTTTAGCCCGCTTTAATGGTTCTGCTTGTATGGTGATTGGTCATCAAAAGGGCAGAGACACCAAAGAGCGCGCTATGCGAAACTTTGGAATGAGTAAACCTGAAGGTTATCGTAAGGCAATGCGTCTTATGCGCCTAGCTGAAAAGTTTGATATTCCTGTGTTTACCTTTGTTGATACCCCGGGTGCTTTCCCAGGGATTGATGCTGAAGAGCGCAATCAATCCGAAGCGATTGGTCACAACTTGTATACCCAAGCAGAATTAAAAGTACCGATTATCTCCACTATTATTGGTGAGGGTGGTTCTGGTGGGGCACTTGCGATTGCGATGGGTGATATGGTGTTGATGCTTCAATACTCTACCTATTCAGTAATTTCGCCTGAAGGTTGTGCTTCCATTTTATGGAAAACGGCGGAGATGGCACCTGAAGCTGCAGAGCAGTTAGCACTCACAGCAAACCGGATTAAAGCTTTGGGACTGATTGATAAAATTGTCAGTGAACCAGTTGGTGGTGCGCACCGAGATCATGCTGGCATGATGGTTCTTTTAAAACGCGCTTTGGCGGATTCATTAAGACAGCTCACCGGTTTGAGTGTGAAAGAATTGCTAGAGCGTCGCCATGAACGATTCTTGAGTTATGGCAAATTTAAAGACACTACTGCCCTCTAATTCTTTTAGGGTTGAGCCGGGTGATCGCCTTGCGGTCGCCTTTAGTGGGGGTTTAGATTCTACAGTACTTCTCCATAGTATGGTTGCTGCCTACGGTCATGAACATGTGATTGCACTGCATGTGCACCATGGCTTGCAAGCGGTTGCCAAAGATTGGGTTGCGCACTGTGCCCGCATTGCTCAAGACTACGATATTGAATTTGATTCGCGCTCGATAGCGTGGCAAGAAGATGTCAATACTCTAAATAATATTGAAGCTCGTGCGCGAGCAGTTCGCTACGATGCGTTGGTGGAGATGTGTCAAACGCATCAAATTCACCATTTACTAATTGCACACCATCAAGATGATCAAGCTGAAACCGTTTTATTGCAACTCTTTCGAGGCGCGGGAATTCAAGGATTATCTGCGATGCCGATGCAAAAAGAGATTGCGAGTGGCAATGTTTCGATCTGGCGACCTTTTTTACATCTCACGCGCGCAGAACTTGAAGCCTATGCCCGGTTCTATCAATTAGAGTGGATTGAAGACCCTAGTAATCAAGATGAAGAGTTCACTCGCAATTTCATTCGGCAAAGGATCATGCCCCTAGTTGAAGAAATACAACCGCAATTTCGGAGTAATCTGGCTCGCTCAGCGCAACACTTTAGTCGGGCGCAACGCTTACTCGATCAATTAGCCGATAGTGATTTAAAGGAGATGAGTGAGGCCCTGGGTTTGAAGTTGAAGCCCTTACTTGCGCTGCGCACTAAAGATATGGACCGTGCCAGTAATGCACTGCGTAGATGGCTAGCCTTGCAAGGTGTTCTGATGCCGAGTGAGGAGCGTCTGAATGCCTGGTGGTTGGATATGGAACGTTTAAAAGATGTAGACGACCAGCGCTTAGCTTGGGCACATGACGGTAAATTACTGCGCTTATGGCGACAGCATTTAACCATTGTCGATAGTGAGATGCAGGGACAATGGGTCTTTCAAGCAATTAATGACCCTTTAGCCGGATATGGTTTATCGAATGCGGATTATGAGGGAGCACTTACTGATGGACTTATTCAAGAGTGTGCGCGTTCTGGCGGCGAAAAGATCAGAATAGCACCTAAGACACCTCGAAAAATATTGAAAAACCTTTTTCAGGAAATGGCCGTGCCGCCATGGCTGCGCACCGCTCCCTTATTAATGCTTGGCTCAGAGGTACTCGCTGTTGCTGGCGTTGGTATGAACCTTGACCTTTGCGTGGACAATGGTAAGCGTTGGGTAGCGCACTTTGAACCTATTGAAAAAAAATCTAAATAATCAATCAAGTCCTTGGTATCGGTCGTAAGATCCCTTTAGTAATCCTGCCCGAATTAGGTTACAAGGTGTAAAATGTTTCTTTTATTAAATTGAGCATTGTTTGCAGCAGTTTGCAAACAGAGAATAACTATTTATGGCATTAATTGTTCACAAGTACGGCGGCACTTCAATGGGTTCTACAGAGCGCATTAAAAATGTTGCAAAGCGCGTTGCTAAATGGCAAAGAGCTGGTCATCAAATTGTGGTCGTTCCTTCAGCGATGTCAGGCGAAACGAATCGTTTGTTGGGGCTAGCCAAAGAAATTACTTTGCATCCTGATCCAAGAGAATTAGATCAAATTGCAAGCACTGGAGAGCAGGTTAGTTCTGGTTTACTCGCTTTAGCTCTGCAAGCAGAAGGTGTTGGCTCGGTGAGTTATGCGGGTTGGCAAGTGGCGATTCAAACGGACTCAGCGCATACTAAAGCGCGTATCAAATCAATTGATAAAGAAAAAGTGCTGGCTGATTTAAATCTTGGTAAAGTCGTAGTGATTACGGGCTTCCAAGGGGTCGATGAAAAAGGCAACATTACGACTTTAGGTCGTGGTGGTTCTGATACCTCTGCAGTAGCAGTCGCTGCTGCAATGGGTGCTGAGGAGTGTTTGATTTATACCGATGTGGACGGTGTGTATACGACCGATCCAAGAGTGTGTGATGAAGCGCGCCGCCTTGACCGAATTACTTTTGAAGAGATGATGGAAATGGCCAGTTTAGGATCGAAAGTGTTACAAATTCGGTCTGTAGAGTTTGCTGGTAAGTACCGCGTAAAAACACGCGTTCTCTCATCATTGACTGACCCAATGATACCGCTCGACGTTGAAATGAAGTCTGGCACATTGATTACTTTTGAGGAAGATCCAAAAATGGAAGCTGCAGTTATTTCAGGTATTGCCTTTGCAAGAGATGAAGCAAAAATCACAGTATTAGGGGTGCCAGATAAGCCAGGTATCGCTTATCAAATTTTAGGTCCCATCGCTGAAGCCAATATTGATGTGGATATGATTATCCAGAATCAATCTGTTGATGGTTTTACCGACTTTACTTTTACTGTGCCTAGAGGCGAATATCAAAAAGCTTTAGAACTTTTAAAGTCAACGGTTCAGACTCATATCGCTGCAAGAGAAATTTCTGGAGATCCAAAAGTATCTAAAGTTTCTGTGGTTGGCGTTGGAATGCGCTCACACGTTGGTATTGCTAGCAAGATGTTTAGAACGCTTTCTGAAGAAGGTATTAATATTCAGATGATTTCTACTAGCGAAATTAAGATTTCTGTGTTGATTGATGAAAAGTATATGGAGTTGGCAGTTCGTGCCCTTCATAAGGCGTTTGATCTAGAGTAAGCACTTTTCGAGTAAAAGAATCGAAGATTTGAGCCTAAAAGTTTCATAAAGGTTGATAAATCCGTTAGAATAACGGATGTTTGTTTAGCTACTAGATGTACCCAGTGCATCAGTAAAAGTTTTATGTTGTTCGGAGACGTGGCCGAGTGGTCGAAGGCACTCCCCTGCTAAGGGAGCATCTGGTCAAAAACTGGATCGAGGGTTCGAATCCCTCCGTCTCCGCCAGTAGTTCTTATAGATAAAGCCCTTGCGGGCTTTTTTTATTTCTGTGGTACATTTTGTGGTACTTTATCTAATCGGTAGCATGCTGCTGCATTTCACTCTGATTGTTGTTTGTTTGCGGTTATTTTCTGTATGTGATTGTGCTGACAAACAACCTAAATCAGTGTCTATAGCACTACATTTAAGCCTAAAGTTCTTGTATTTTTGACCCCTATTATTGGTCTTGGGG
>CANFME010000163.1 GCA_947448305.1 Burkholderiaceae bacterium | reverse complement strand
TAACTCAGACATTTTCTTCTTTCTTTTCTGCAACCAGACCTGTAGGTTTGACTAATAACATGACTAGTAATAAGGCAAAAACAACGAGATCAATCACACCAGAGCCAAGGTACTGGGTGGTGAATGCTTCAATTAAACCGACCAGTAAACCGGCAATAATGGTACCGGCCATATTTCCAAAGCCCCCGATGATGACAATCGCAAAGGATTTAACAATCACAGAAGCGCCTGCAAACGGAGTGAGTACTAAAATTGGACCAAGCATTGCGCCTGCCATACCTGCCATTGCTGAGGCAATCACAATCGTCAACATAATCAAGAATTTTTGATTGATACCCATGAGACCTGCTGTTTCACGGTCTTGTGAAATAGCTCTTAGCGCTTTTCCTGTAAAGGTATATTTCATGAAAAGATACAGACCAGCAATGGTGCTTGAGGCAACGATGACGACTAGTAAACTTTGTGAAGTAAAAAAGATTTTGCCAAAACGAATCGTTTCATCGTAAGGGCTATTAAATTGGTAAGGAACAGGACCGAAGGCTAGTAAGGCGCCATTTTCTAATAAGATTGAAACGCCAATCGTCGCGATAAGAGGCCGTAATTCATCCCCTCGTTCTCGCAGTGGCGCAAAAATTGTCAGATTAATGAGGTAACCCAGGAGCGCACCAGCAAAGAGTGCCACCACAATACTGAGTAAATAAGCCCCACCAATCCACTGCACAAAAAAGTAGGCAGCAAAACCACCCAAGGTAACAAAGTCAGCATGAGCAAAGTTGATTTGGTTCATGACCCCATAGATGAGGGTTAAACCCAGTGCGACCATTACATACAAACAACCCATCACAACACCATTAATGGTTTGTTGGATGGTTAAATTTAAGATATCAGGCATTTTGAATTCTAAGAAGCACTACGAGAAAAATGAAGATCCAAGATACATCTACCAATGAATTGGCTGATGTATCTTTTTAATCAACAAACAAGGAAATACACTATGTTGCTTTTTTAATTACCAGTTGAGTGTTTTCCAACTCAAATCAGGATTTGTTTCTACATAGTGAATGACAGACATGTTTTGATTTTGGCCAGTTGGACCAAAAGTTATTTTTCCTGTCGTTACTTCTACATCAACCATTTTTAATAATTGATTTTTGATTTCTTCAGAATTAGTCGCACCTCTTTTAACTGCTTCAGCAATGATCAAAATTTGATCATACGTATGGGCATTTAAGTGAGTAGGAACAACGTCTGCACCGTATTTTGCTTTGAAGTTTTTTACAAAGTTTTGTACAACTGGACGCTTTTCATTTGGATCAAACTGTGAAATACGGGTATATCCAACAGAAGCCTTACCCGCTTTTTGGTCATAGCCCCAAGGTACCCAAATCGTACCAATTTGAACGGCTTTACCACCACCGCCTTTAGTAACGCCAGCTTGTGCTAATGCTTGTGCTAACTTAACTGTTTGACCTTCTAGGGCTGATACCAAGAGTACATCTACGTCACCCATCGAGGCTACGCGGGTGGCGATAGAGGTGAAGTCACTCACGTCTCTAGCGAATTCAATTCTGCCGAGTACTTTACCGCCGTTGGCAATAAAGTTTTTCTCAAAATTATCAGAGATATCAATACCAGCATTGGTTTTTTCATTCAGCAAAATCGCGTTTTTTGCTTTCATGTTTTTGACTGCGTTCAATGCCAAGCTATCTGTTTGTTGTTTTGCATCAGGGAAAATACGGAATGCGTATTTATAACCAGACTCTGTAAATTTGACGGTCGCAGAACCTGCATTGATCAAAGGTACTTTAGCCTCTTCCAAGACTGACATCGCTGCTAAAGTTGCATCAGAGCATTCTTCGCCAATCACGACATTGGGCTTAAAGTTTTCTAACATACGCTTAGCGGCATTCGTCGCACCTAATGGGGAGCATTGTGAATCTTCATAATTAATCACAAACTTATAGCCGTTCACACCGGTTTTGTTGAGTTCTTCAAGAGCGAGTTCTGCTCCTTGTTTGCCCATGACACCAAAATAAGAACCAGGTCCAGAGGCAGGCAATAAGGCGCCGATCCGAATTACTTTTTCTTGTGCTTGGCTTGAAGCGATGGATAAGCCTGCTACAGCACTAATAATCATGCCGTTGATGAGTTTAGATGCGATTTGTCCAACCAACGGACGTTTTGCTAGAGTTTTAATCATGTTGTCTCCAAAGTTTTTTTGAAATTATTTTTTACTCACTAAACACTACCTCATAAAATATTTTTTGACAAGTAGGTGTAATATGTAAAAAAATATTAATTAAATTGAGACAATGTATTAAAAATGATAGTCCTGATAACAGGCGGAACGGGTTTTGTAGGCCTTAATCTCGCCCAACAATTGTGCAAAAAAGGTTTCAAGCCAGTGCTGATGGCACTAGCCCCCCTAACGCTTACGTTGCAACAGCAGCTTAACCAAGCGGGTGTCTCCTTTGATTTTTTTCAAGGCAATGTGACGCATCCTGCTGATTTAGATAAAGTTTGCACCCTGTATAAAGTCGACAAAATTGTGCATGCTGCCGCAATCACCGCTGATGGCGAGCGTGAAATTGCCCATACGAAAGAGATTTTAGAAACAAATTTAATGGGTTCAGTTGAGATCTTTGAATGTGCTATTCGACACCACATTAAACAAGTTATTTACTTGAGTTCGGGTTCTATTTTTGGTCACCTAGGTACCCACGACCCCATCATTGATGAGGTGTTAAGTCCAGTCTTACCTGAAACTATTTACGGCATTAGTAAATTAGCTTCAGAGCGAACCGCTTTACGATATCGGAAAAACCGCCATCTGAATGTCACAGTCGTTCGCCTCGGTTTAGTCTATGGCCCTTGGGAATACGACACTGGGCATCGCGATACTTTAAGCTTACCTTATAAAACCTATCTAAAAGCGAAGCATGGTGAGCATATTGTCGTGTCAAAAATTCATGGCGATGATTATATTTACGCTACCGATATTGCCAAAGGATTATGGCTGATATTAGAAGCTGGACATTCACCAGAAGGCCTCTATCATTTATCTGCTGGTCTAAAGTGGTCCTTATCCACTTGGTTAGAGCACCTAAAACAATTATTTCCAAAATTTACTTATGAGATGACAGATGATCCTGATCTCTGCGCATTTAAAAACAGTAGTCCTTTGCCTCGTTCACCCATGAGTATTCAAAGGATAAAAAACGACTTTCATTTTGAGCCCGACTTTGATCAAGCCCTGGCATTTCATGATTTTATTTCTCAACCATCTATTCTTCATTCATTTACCAACGATTAACTATGACAGCACTCTCAAAATTTAAAGTTCTTGACTTAACCAGAGCTCGAGCAGGACCTACTTGTGTAAAACAATTCGCTGATTTCGGCGCTGATGTGATCAAAATTGAAATGTCTGAAGGGATGGGCGATGCCAGTCAGTTTAGTGGCGCACGACATGGTCCCGATATGCAAAATTTACATCGGAATAAAAAGTCTTTAACGCTTGATTTAAAACAGAAAGAGGGCTTAGACATTTTTTACCAATTAGTCAAAACGGCAGATATCGTAGTAGAAAATTTCAGACCTGATGTGAAAAATCGCCTAGGCATTGACTATGAAACGCTTAAAGCCCTTAACAAACGGATCATCTTAGTTTCTATTTCAGGCTTTGGCCAAGATGGGCCGTACGTAAAGCGTCCGATGTTTGATCAAATCTCACAAGGGATGAGTGGCATTATGTCGGTCACGGGTGACCCTAAGGGCGGGCCGATGCGAGCTGGTGTGGCGATTACAGATATTACCGCCGGCTACATT
>CANFME010000162.1 GCA_947448305.1 Burkholderiaceae bacterium | reverse complement strand
CTGAGGGATATCAAAAGAGTAACGAGCAGTTCCAGAGTTAACGTCTGTTCCAACTAGACCAAGTAGCAAGCCTAAAACAATCATTGCAATCGCTTTAATTAATGATCCAGATGCAAGCACTACCGCACCGATTAGACCCAGTACCATGAGCGAGAAGTACTCCGCCGGTCCAAATTTAAAAGCCAATTCAGAAAGAGGCGCTGCGAAAGCAGCTAAAACTAAAGTAGCTACGCAACCTGCGAAGAATGAGCCCATACCAGCTGTAAACAACGCTACGCCTGCACGACCATTTCGGGCCATTTGGTAGCCGTCAATTGCTGTCACAACCGAGGAAGATTCACCTGGAATATTAATCAGAATTGCAGTAGTTGATCCGCCGTACTGCGCACCGTAGTAAATACCAGCTAACATAATTAGCGCAGCAATCGGAGGCAACGCATAGGTTGCTGGCAATAACATAGCAATCGTTGCAATTGGACCTAATCCAGGTAAAACACCGATTAAAGTTCCAAGAACGCATCCAATAAAGCAGTATGCTAAGTTCTGGAGGGTAAAGGCTGTTTCAAAGCCTAAAGAAAGATTACTTAATAAATCCATTTTATGTCTTCTCTATTTGTTTAATAGTTAGTAAGTGATTTTCTAAATTCAGAAACTCGGCCAAACGGGAAACTGTAACTTTAATCCCCATACGAATGCGAAATATGCAATAACATTCAAAAGAACTGCACTAACTAAAGTGCCTTTCCAATGGAACTCATGACTTGCCATGGCAGAGATAAAGATTAAAACAACCAGTGACAAAATCAAACCAGCGTATGGCAAGGCAACCGCGAAAATAATTACTGAACAAGTTACCCAAGTTACTGATTTCCAGTCCCATTTACCAATGCCCTCTTCGTCGGCTGATGATTTTAGTGAACCCAATAAAACAAACAGGCCTAAAAGTGCTAAAACCACACCCAACCAGAAAGGGAAATAGCCTGAGCCCATTTTTGCAGGGGTTCCCATTTGGTAAGATCTAGCTAAAATGGCAAAAAAAGCACCAACAGCTATGAACATTAAACCAGACATGAAATCTTTTTGATTACGTATTTTCAAACGAAACTCCTCGAATATTTTATTTTCTTAAAATTAACTAATTTTGTTAGCAACGTGCATTGTAAGTGGATTATTCAAATTAGGATCTTAGGGTTTTTACTTAGTAAAAAACCTACTAACGTATAACAATTTAACTTAAATGGCAACAAACAATAACTGCCAATTGTAATCATAAAATAGTGAAATAATTAATCTTTTGCACCATGATGAGATAATATATTTATGAAAGTAAACGAAATCCGCCAAAAATATTTAGATTTTTTTGCCTCTAAAGGCCATCAAATCGTGAGCTCTAGCCCTGTTGTGCCTGGAGATGACCCAACTTTGCTGTTTACAAATGCTGGGATGAACCAATTCAAAGATGTATTTTTAGGTTTTGATAAAAGGCCTTATACCCGAGCTACGACTGCGCAAAAGTGTATTCGAGCGGGTGGAAAACATAATGATTTAGATAATGTGGGATACACAGCAAGGCACCACACTTTCTTTGAAATGCTTGGTAATTTTTCTTTTGGCGACTATTTTAAAGAGGACGCCATTCAATTTGCTTGGGAGTTACTCACTGGTGTATTTCAGTTACCCAAAGAAAAACTCTTGATAACCGTCTATTCCGAAGATCAAGAGGCATTTGATATCTGGACAAAAAAAGTAGGTGTCCCACCTGAGAGAGTCATTAGGATTGGCGATAACAAAGGCTCGCGTTATGCATCTGATAACTTTTGGATGATGGGTGATACAGGCCCATGCGGTCCTTGTACGGAAATTTTCTATGATCACGGTCCTGAAATTCCGGGCGGCCCTCCCGGCAGTCCTGATGAAGACGGTGATCGCTATATTGAAATTTGGAATAACGTTTTCATGCAGTTTAATCGTGATGAAAACGGGGTTATGCATCCGCTCCCTAAAAAGAGTGTCGATACTGGCATGGGATTAGAAAGAATTTCAGCCATTTTGCAACATGTACATTCAAACTATGAAATTGATTTGTTTGTACATTTAATTGCAGCGGCTAAGAATGCTGTAGATCAGGCTGGAGGTTGTAATTGTGATCTAAACAGCCCATCTCTAAAGGTGATAGCAGATCACGTTAGAGCTTGTTCATTTACGATTACTGATGGTGTGATACCAGGTAATGCTGGGCGTGGTTATGTGTTGCGCCGCATTACGCGTAGAGCTATTCGACATGGCTATAAATTAGGGGCTAGATCACCGTTCTTCTTTAGTATCGTGAAAAGTCTAGTTCAAGAAATGGGTAGTGCTTACCCAGAGCTTGTCCAAAATGAAGAAAAAATTACAGATGTTATTCGGATGGAAGAAGAACGGTTTTTTCAAACGATTGCCAATGGCATGGAGATTTTGGAAAACGCTATTGCTAACATTGATTCGAGTGGACCATCCCAGATTCTTGATGGTGAAATTGCCTTTAAATTACACGACACTTTTGGGTTTCCACTAGACTTAACTGCAGATGTATGTCGGGAAAGAAATGTTCAAGTCGATGAAGCGGGCTTTGAAAAATGCATGCAACATCAACGTGAACAAGCCCGCGCGGCTGGTAAATTTAAAGTGAACCAAGGGCTTGAGTATCAAGGACCAGCAACGAACTTTATCGGATATGAACATCTCCATTCTGAACAGTCGAGTGTTTTAGCGCTTTATATTGACGGCAGTTCTGTCAATGAGATTTCTAGCGGCGATAATGCGGTCATTGTGTTAGACCAAACGCCTTTTTATGCAGAGTCGGGTGGACAAGTTGGGGATTGTGGCGAGATGCGCAACCCACAATTTTTATTGCAGGTTGAAGATACTTTAAAAATACAAGCTGATGTATTTGGACACCATGGCAAAGTTCTCGAAGGTAGTCTCAAAGTCGGTGATAAGGTACAAACAAAAGTTGATTTATTCTCCCGCCAAGCCATTATGAGAAATCATAGTGCTACGCACTTGCTTCATAAAGCATTGAGAGAAGTTTTAGGTGCGCATGTACAACAAAAAGGCTCTTTAGTTGACCCGCAAAAAACACGCTTTGACTTTACCCACTCAAGTCCAGTTACTGATGCTGAGTTAGAAAAAATTGAACAAATCGTCAATGCTGAAATTTTGGCGAATCAAGCTACCTCAGCGAAATCGATGTCGATTGATGATGCGCAAAAAACGGGCGCAATGATGTTGTTTGGTGAAAAATATGGTGATGTGGTCCGCGTATTGGAAATTGGCTCATCTAAAGAGCTTTGTGGCGGAACACATGTGCATAGAACCGGCGATATTGGTTTATTTAAAGTTATAGCTGAAAGTGGTGTCGCTGCAGGTATTAGGCGGATAGAGGCAATCTCAGGTAATTTAAGCTTAGCTAGAATGCAAAAAATTGAGACTCAGTTACAAACAGCTGCTCAGATTTTAAAATCTACGCCTGATGAGCTTGAGAATAGAGTCCAACAATTATTGGATCAACTTCGTGAAGTTGAAAAAGAGCTTGAAAAGTCTCAATCTAAATTAGCAGCGAGTCAAGGTGATGAATTAATGACTAAAGCGGCGCTTGTCAAAGGCATTCAAGTCTTGGCGACGCAGTTTGATGTTTCTGATTCCAAGGTGTTGCGTGAAACGGTCGACCAACTGAAAAATAAACTCAAGTCAGCAGTGATTGTTTTAGGCAGTAAACAAGACGGTAAAGTACAACTGATTGCTGGAGTAACTCCTGATTTGATCAGTAAGCTAAAGGCGGGAGAGTTAGTTAATTTCGTTGCCAATCAAGT
>CANFME010000161.1 GCA_947448305.1 Burkholderiaceae bacterium | reverse complement strand
ATTTTTTTGTTGCAAGTGCGGTATTTTCTAGGATATATCGACGATCACTTTTTGAAAATTGAAACGTTAATAATCCCAATAATGCCCCAATCCATTGAAGCCATCTTAGGGGCAAATAGCCTAAAAGGTAAATAATCCATCTCATTCCACTATGATATGCAATTTTTGCGGATTTGAAAAAATATTCTTTTACAGATATAATAGTAATTATGTTTCAAAATCGCCGAGTTAAGACAACTTGCAGGGCGAATCAAAAATTCTGCTAAATCGTCGCCGCATGGATTAAGTTTTCGGCACGTGTTGTCATAACTTACTTTAGGAATCCATATAAATGGCGAACGATTATCTCTTTACCTCAGAGTCTGTATCAGAAGGACACCCAGACAAAGTCTCCGATCAAATTTCAGATTCAATTCTTGACGCAATCATTGCCCAAGATCCAACCGCAAGAGTAGCAGCTGAAACTCTTTGTAACACCGGCCTAGTGGTTTTAGCTGGTGAAATCACCACTTCAGCAAATGTTGATTACATCAAAGTAGCTAGAGATACGCTCAAGTCAATCGGTTACGACAATACAGAATATGGTATCGATTACAAAGGTTGTGCCGTCTTAGTTGCGTACGACAAACAAAGCCCTGATATCAAGCAAGGTGTTGACAGTGCTGAGGATGATCCTTTAAACATGGGTGCCGGCGATCAAGGCTTAATGTTCGGTTATGCAGTTAATGAAACTCCAGAGTTAATGCCCCTACCAATCCACTTGTCACATCGCTTAGTGGAGCGTCAATCCCAATTAAGAAGAGATGGTCGCTTATCTTGGCTTCGTCCAGATGCTAAGTCTCAAGTAACGCTTCGCTATGTTGATGGCATGCCTCATTCAATTGATACAGTTGTCTTGTCAACACAACACGCCCCTGATATCGAGTTAGCAGCACTCAGAGAAGCGGTGATTGAAGAAATCATTAAACCCGTATTGCCGAAAGAATTAATCAAGGGTGAAATCAAATACTTGGTAAATCCTACAGGTAGATTTGTAATCGGCGGTCCACAAGGTGATTGTGGTCTAACTGGCCGTAAGATTATTGTTGATACTTATGGTGGGTCTTGCCCACACGGTGGTGGCGCATTCTCAGGTAAAGATCCTTCTAAAGTTGATAGATCTGCTGCTTATGCAACCCGTTATGTAGCAAAAAATATCGTGGCTGCTGGTCTTGCCACCAAGTGTTTAGTGCAAGTTTCCTATGCTATTGGTGTCGCTAAACCAACTTCAGTGATGGTGAGTACTTATGGAACTGGCATTATCTCGGATGAGAAAATTGCTCAGTTAGTAAGCGAACACTTTGACTTGAGACCAAAAGGAATTGTGCAAATGTTGGATTTATTACGCCCGATTTATCGTAATACAGCCGCTTATGGACATTTCGGTCGGGAAGAGCCAGACTTTACGTGGGAGAAAACCGACAAAGCAGCAGCATTAAAAGCCGCAGCAGGTTTATAATAGTAAAAATTCTTCAAGGAGCGTTGCGAGGATGTTTTCATAATTTGAGAAAACACCCCAGGCTTGAAGGGACTCTTATGGGTCTTAGCAACGGCGCTCACTAACCTAGTAATGCATGGTTGGTGGGCTTTTTTTTGCTCTCAATTATGTCAATAATTTATCGGAGAATATATGAACTTACCAATGAATGGTACTGCCAACGATTTTGAAATCGCAGATATTACATTAGCGGATTTCGGCCGTAAAGAAATAGCAATTGCTGAAACAGAAATGCCAGGATTGATGGCAATTCGTCAAGAGTATCAAGTGTCTCAACCGCTCAAGGGTGCAAGAATTACTGGCTCACTCCATATGACGATTCAAACTGCTGTATTGATTCAAACATTGCAAGCATTAGGTGCGCAAGTGCGTTGGGCTTCTTGCAATATTTACTCCACCCAAGATCACGCAGCATCAGCAATCGTGGCAGACGGTACACCAGTTTTCGCGATTAAAGGCGAAACTTTAGAGCAGTATTGGGACTTTACGCACCGTATTTTTGAGTGGACAGATGGTGGTTATTCGAACATGATTTTGGATGACGGTGGCGACGCTACTTTACTCCTCCATTTGGGTGCCCGTGCAGAAAAAGACTTAAGTATTTTAAGCAGCCCAACGAGTGAAGAAGAAACAATTTTATATGCTTCAATTAAAGCAAAACTATTAAAAGATTCAACTTGGTACTCAGTCAGACTTGCACAAGTAAAAGGTGTAACGGAAGAAACGACAACAGGCGTGCATCGTTTGTATCAGATGTTTAAAAAGGGCGATCTCAAGTTCCCAGCAATTAACGTTAATGACTCTGTAACGAAGAGCAAGTTTGATAACCTTTACGGTTGCCGCGAGTCATTAGTTGATGCTATCAAGCGTGCAACGGACGTCATGATTGCAGGTAAGGTAGCTGTTGTAGCGGGTTACGGCGATGTAGGTAAAGGTTCAGCCCAAGCCTTGCGCGCTCTATCAGCACAAGTTTGGGTAACTGAAGTTGATCCGATTTGCGCTTTGCAAGCTGCCATGGAAGGCTATCGTGTTGTAACGATGGATTACGCTGCTGATAAAGCGGATATATTCGTATCAGCCACCGGTAATTATCACGTGATTACTGAAGAGCATATGTTGAAAATGAAGAACCAAGCGATTGTTTGTAATATTGGTCACTTTGATAATGAGATCGATGTTGCTAGTATGGAAAAATATCGTTGGGAAGAAATTAAGCCGCAAGTTGACCATATTATTTTCCCAGCAGCAAATGGCCAGCCAGAAAAGCGCATTATTATTTTAGCTAAAGGTCGTTTGGTGAATTTAGGCTGCGGTACAGGTCATCCTTCCTATGTAATGAGCTCATCTTTTGCTAATCAAACGATTGCTCAAATCGAACTTTGGACTAAGTCAAATACTAATGAGTATCCGATTGGTGTTTATACTTTACCGAAGCATTTGGATGAAAAAGTTGCAGTTTTGCAATTAAGATCACTCAATGCTATGTTGACCACTTTGCGACCTGACCAAGCAGATTACATTGGTGTGTCACAAAACGGTCCATTTAAACCTGATCATTATCGTTATTAATTAACAATGAAGATATCTGAGATTGAAGTTAGCGTTGAGTTTTTCCCACCGAAAACACCAGAAGGCGCGAGTAAATTAAATTTGGTTTCGCAACGTCTTACTGAGGCGATTAAACCAAGTTTTTGCTCTGTAACTTTTGGTGCAGGTGGATCTACTCAAGAAGGTACTATTTCCACGGTCCAACAACTTCTCACGAATGGGAATGATGCAGCACCGCATTTGTCCTGCGTGGGTAGTTCGAAAGAAAACGTCCTCACTCTCTTAAGTCGCTATAAAGAGATGGGTGTGAAGCGGATTGTGGCACTGCGTGGAGATTTACCTTCCGGTATGGGTCAATACGGCGAATTTCATCATGCTAACGAATTGGTATCTTTTATTCGTGAAAAAACTGGTGATTGGTTTCATATTGAAGTAGCGGCCTATCCTGAATTTCATCCGCAAAGTACGTCAGCCGAAGCGGACTTGCAACACTTTGTAAATAAAGTGAAAGCAGGAGCAAATTCAGCAATTACCCAATATTTTTTCAACTCAGATGCCTATTTTCAGTTTTTAGATGATGTAGAGTCGCGCGGTGTGAGCGTAGATATTGTCCCTGGCATTATGCCGATTACGAGTTCTACCCAACTCATGCGCTTCTCTGATACTTGTGGGGCAGAAATTCCTCGCTGGTTAAGACGTCGCTTAGAAGGATTTGGTGATGATACGGAATCAATTAAAGCGTTTGGTGAGGAAGTTGTAAGCGATTTATGTTTGCAACTCATGAGT
>CANFME010000160.1 GCA_947448305.1 Burkholderiaceae bacterium | reverse complement strand
GGATACCCTAGAGGCTTAAGCGGTAAAAACATTCCACAATCAGCTCGGATCATGGCATTAGCTGATGTTTATGATGCTTTGCTATCTTCAAGACCCTATAAAAAAGCTTGGACATATAAAGAAACTCATAAGTACATTAACTCTTTAAGAGGAACTAAATTTGATCCTGATGTGGTTGATGCTTTTAATGAATTAGCAGCTCAATTTAGATTGATACGTAAACAGTTTAAAGAGGACTAGTAGTTTTTAGTTGACCCGAAACCTATGGCAAACCCTTAGTTGAAATGTTTGGAGTAATATATTTTTAAGTTTATATTACTCAAATCTATCGGGACTAATTAGTATGCGCGGTTTTGTTACTGTCATTTTCCTAATGCTTTTTTCAAGTGCTTGCCATTCTCAAAGCATGAAAGTAGTCGAAACCAATGCTACTCATAACATCGAATTAAAGTCACTGATGTTATGGTTGATTGACCCCGCAGCAGATGCAATTTGGGATTCAGTATCGACCATTATTGACAGAAATGGCACTACGAACATTGCCCCTAAAAATGATGAAGAGTGGGAATCACTCCGTCAACAAGCCGCCGTCTTAACAGAAGCAGGCAACCTATTGATGATGCCAAATCGAGTCCAACCTGGCAGAATTTGGGCACTCGCCGCAAAAAAATTAAATACATCTGGTTTTTTAGCACTCCAAGCCACTTTAAATAAAGATCCCGATCTACTTTTTAAAGCTGGCGAAGAGATTTATAAATCATGTTCCGGATGTCATCATACCTATGCTAATTTTGAAAAATCCACTAGCTTGATTCCGCAGGGAACTAAATCAGTGGATCAAACAAATAGACACCTCAACTTCACTCAGTTAGCAAAGCACTAATTCATGATTAATCCGTTTTTAAAACAGCTTTCTTTAAGTATCGAACAAACCTTAATGAGTCAATCTTTGCAAGGTATGGAATGGGTTGTTGCAGTAGTACAAACAATTCATATCTTAGCTATTTGTACATTAATGACTGCCATGATGATGAGTAACTTTAAGGCGCTTGGCCTTTTAACTCGAAACCATGTTTTATACCCTTTGGCTAGCGCGCTGAAGGTACCAGCGCATATTGCTATATTTGTTTTATTTCTGACTGGATTAATCATGATTATTGGCGAGCCGGCTAGGGCTTTATTAAACCCAATATTTCAACTAAAAATGATATTGCTAATTGCTGCAATTTTTTGTTCCATCTATTCAGCAATAGCTCAAAAAAAATTAGCGAACGATTATTTCGGTAACTCAAAGACTCAACTCACTCATAAATTGATTGCTTTGATTTCTATTGGTCTTTGGCTCTCCATCTTATTTGCTGGCCGTTGGATTGCGTACACTTAATATGATCTCTATCTCCCAAATTGCAAACTTCCTACAGGACTTACCTGTCGCTATACTAATTAGTGAGAATGAATTTCTTTTCCCATGGATTGAAGCATTTCATGTACTTGCCATAACGATGGTGATTGGTTCAATCTTTTTAGTCGATTTCAGGCTAATCGGGATTGCATTTGAGAACTTTGAATTTAGTACCTTCTCAAAAGCGTTGACCCGAATCACTTGGCTTGGTTTTAGTCTTGCTGTGATAACTGGATCTTTACTCTTTATATCGAACGCATCGACCTATCTTAATAACACCGCCTTTCAATTAAAGTTTTTATTTTTAGCGTTAGCTGGTGTGAACATGATCATCTTTCAATTCATCTCATCCAAAGAGATGAATGTTTGGGGACATCCGAACTATAGAGTCCCGCCAATGGCTAAACTCGCTGGGATTTGTTCTTTAAGCTTTTGGTTAATTGTGGTTGCTTGCGGTAGATGGATTGGCTTTAGTTTGTAATAAAAGTTTATTATTTAAAGTAGTGTTTTCTAGAACCTAGAAAGGTCAATATTAAGGAGATCATTGACATGAAAAAAAGTTTCAAGATTATTTTGAGCATCAGTTTGATTCTTAGCGAAACGCTAGGAATAACAAGCTCTTTCGCCCAAACCAAACCTAAGGCACCCGTTGTCATCAATCCAGCGCCTACTGCAAAAGACTGGGCTGATATTGCCAAACTGCCTGACTGGAGTGGTGTTTGGAATCCTAATATTAGTGATCAGGATA
Source organism: Burkholderiaceae bacterium (assembly GCA_947448305.1). GTDB lineage: Bacteria > Pseudomonadota > Gammaproteobacteria > Burkholderiales > Burkholderiaceae > Polynucleobacter. The sequence goes on along the minus strand of CANFME010000160.1, from coordinate 1,790 downwards.
AAAAAGCGATTACTGAAATGCCGCCATGGCAAGAGAGACAGGCAAAAATCATTGCTTTCCAAATTGCTGAAGAAAAAGCGGGCAGACCTACCCCTCTCTTTACTAATTGTTTACCTGAAGCGATGCCGTCTTGGATGTTAATCACGCACAATGCCATGGAAATATTATTTACTCCAGGCAGAGTTACGATGTTGGGTGAGTCCGATGGCAATCGTCTGCGTAGAATTTATACGGACGGTCGTGGACATCCAAAAGAACCAGATCCATCCTATCATGGCCATTCTATTGGTCATTGGGAAGGTGATACGCTTGTGGTCGAAACAACTAATATTATTCCTGAATCACTTTTAGCAATTAGTGAAGCGGCTGGTGTGCCAAATAATGGAGACATGGTTGTTAAAGAGCGAATCTATCTGAAAGATAAAGATTTATTAGTAGATGAGCTAGAAATTATTGCTCCAAAAATATTAACGAAACCTTGGAAAACGACTCGTTTTTTCTTTAGACAAAGAAATCGTAAATTTGATATCGTAGAAGGTGTTTGTTTAGAGGGATATTTTGTACCAAAAGTCGATAAAAATGGTGATCATACTTTCGAAGCAATTAAACATGATGTGGGCGGAAACCGCTTAGTAAATTAAGGAGAAATTTTATGAAATCAATCAAGACAATTATTAGCAGTACCTTGGCAGTTGGAGCTGCTGTTGCAACCTTTGCAGCATTTGCGCATCACTCTACTACAATGTTTGACCATGCCAAGACCTTGCAAATTACTGGTGTAGTAGAACAAATGCACTGGACGAATCCGCACGTAGCTGTCATTATCAAGGGCAAAGAAGCCGGTAGTGCCGAGGAAACAACTTGGCTAATGGAAATGACAAGTCCCGGTAACCTTATTCGAGCTGGTGGATGGTCACGGAATGCGGTTAAACCCGGAGATAAAGTGGTTGTAGATTTTAGTCCACTGCGTGACGGCAAAAAAGGCGGGGCTCTAAAAAAATTAGTGAAGACCGATACTGGTGATGTATTTACAGCGAATATTCGTGCGCAAGAAGCTGCTAATTTAGAGTAAGTATTAACGTATTACCTTTAACAGTTAGTATTCAATTTTATTGATTACTAACTGTTTATTTTTTATCAACTGTTCTATTAAAAAAATCGAGGGAAAACGCTTATTTTCTTTTCCTTCTGAATTAGGAATAATGTTTATATTCAATTATTCCTTTGGCACAGATGTGCTTTTTTATGAAATTTCCACTTAATTTATTCAACAATAGAGAAAAAACACCCCTTCAAAAAACTTTTTCATCTTCGATACGATTCATCATCAAAGTAACCTTAGTTGGGTTTATCGTTGTTATTTTATTCAAAGTATTTTTGACAAATTTCGAATAAATCATTGATTGTTATATTCGAAGTTTGTCATTTAACAACAAGTGTGAATGATTTAGTTGAAGTAGCTTTCTTAAAGAATTACTTACCTACTAAAAAATAAAAATCTGACTAAGAATTTCAACAAATGGTTAAGAAATATACTTAAAAGCCATTGATTGAAATCTCTTTAATGCCAGTCTACCAAAGTCTCTATATTAGTAAATATCGTCTTTTGCATCAATCGGCAGAGAAATTGGTTTTTTTAATCTTGCCGACAAATCAAATGCTTTGGTCATCATTAAATTGAAGTGAGCTTCTTGGGCTGTGGCTGCAGGCGTTGGAATATTTAAAGCAACCCGATTAAGCCAAGACTCGGTCTCTTCACGCATCGGCCCCCTCAACTCACCTAATGCCAT
>CANFME010000159.1 GCA_947448305.1 Burkholderiaceae bacterium | reverse complement strand
AGCCATGCAAAATAAACTGGCTGAAAATTTAGGTCAATCCATTATTGTTGAAAATAAGCCTGGAGCAAGTACTATTTTAGGCACGGATTTTGTAGCTAAAAGCGCCCCAGATGGCTACACTGCCTTGATTGTGGATATGGCTTTTTTAGTGAACCCTAGTCTCTTTACAAAATTACCCTACGATAGTCAAAAAGACTTTATTCCAGTGATTCAATTGGTTTCAACACCTTCAATTATGTTGGCATCAACCAAGATGCCATTTAAAAATCTCAAAGAATTTGTTGCTCTTGCTAAGTCATCTCCCGGAAAGCTCAGTTATGCCTCTGCAGGATTTGGCACTGGCGGTCATATGGCTAGTGAAATGCTTAAGGTAGTCGCAGGTATCGATTTAGTTCATGTGCCATATAAAGGCGCAGGTCCTGCTATGACAGATACCTTAGGTGGTCATGTCAGTATTTTATTTACTACCGTTGGGGCAGCAAAGCCTTATGTAGAGTCAGGCCAAATATTAGGGTTAGGCATCACTAGTGACAAGCGGTCGGACGCTTTGTCTCAAGTACCAACTTTTGCTGAACAAGGCTATCCAGAGGTAAATGCTAATATTGTTTGGGGGATATTTTTACCGGCAGGTGTGCCTAAAGAAAATGTACAAAAATTAAATAATGCTTTGAATGCTACCTTGCAATCCCCAGAAATGAAGCAACGATTGTTAGAGTTGGGATTTTTTCCTGTGGGCGGAAGCTCTCAATCTTGGACGAGTGAAGTCATGAGTATGACGAGTAATTGGTCCAAAATTGTGAAGCAAGCGAATATTAAACCTGAAAATTGATGTTGTATTACTTCATTCTGAAGTGACTTTAAAAGATAACAACAAATGATGAATGTCTTTTATCTCAAATAACTCAAAAGTTCAAATAAACTAGTGTAATCTTATTAAAAAATAACAAATTGGAGATTTACGTGGCACTTCACCCTAGTACTTTACCCGCAGTTCTTTCACCGGTATTAACCCCTGTTCGGTCGGATGGCGAAATTTCATTAGAACTTTTTGCCAAGCAATGTGCTTGGTTACAAAAAAGTAATGTTGGCTTAGCCGTTTTTGGCACTAACTCTGAAGGTAATTCTTTTTCTGCTGCGCAAAAGATCAATGCACTGGAATATCTAGTTAGTCACGGCCTATCGGCTAATCAAATGATGCCAGGCACGGGTGCCTGTGCTGTCGATGACGCAGTGACGATGACAAAGGCTACGCTTGAACTCGGCTGTTCCGGCGCACTGATGTTGCCGCCTTTTTACTATAAAGATCCGGCTGAAGATGGCCTATTTGCCTACTACTCCCAAATCATTGAGAAGGTGGGTAGTGATCGGTTAAAAATCTATATTTACAATATTCCACCTGTGGTCAAGTTTGGGATCCCTGTAACTTTGTTAGAGCGCCTAGTTGCTGCTTATCCCAATACCGTGGTGGGTATGAAAGATAGTTCTGGTGATTGGGAATACACCAAATCTTGTTTAGAGGCATTGAGTCCAAAGGGCTTTCGGGTCTATGCTGGAAGTGAGAGCTTCTTACTCCGAACTCTAAGAGGGGGTGGGGCTGGCTGTATTTCTGCGACCGCTAATGTGAATCCCGCAGCGATTGCCCATTTAGCCGCGCATTGGCAAGATGCAAATGCAGAGGAGTTGCAAGCCGGTTTAGATGTTGTCAGAACAACTTTTGCTAAATACCCCATGATTCCAGCAATGAAGGCGGCTTGTGCAAGGTATTCAGGTAATCATGAATGGTTAAAACTCTGCCCACCACTTCTGACTTTAACCAAGGATGTAGAGGAAAAACTATTTACAGATTTAGATGCGATTCAATTTGATATGCCAGGACTTTAATTTCAACTTCATACCTATACTTTTGATTGGGAGCTAACATGAAACACAGAATCATTAAAACATTAAAAGCAATGACCCTTGTACTCACGGCATTCACATGTGCTGTGCAGGCAGAAAATGTTTCAATCGCCACTGGTGGCACGGGTGGTGTTTATTATCCAATGGGCGGTGGACTAGCGGCTGTTTTATCGAAATATTTACCGAATATGCAAGCAACTGCAGAAGTAACAGGCGGCACGGTTGATAACATTAATTTAGTCGGTTCAGGTAAGCCTTATATTGGCTTTGGGATGACAGACGCTGCTCAAGATGCTTTTAGTGGACAGGGTAAATTTGTTAATAAGAAACAAAATATTCGTGCTCTTTTGGTTCTATATCCGAACCGTATGCATTTGGTAAGTGTTGAGAGTACAGGGATTAAGACTACGGCTGATCTAAAAGGAAAGCACGTTAGTACCGGCAGTCCTGGTAGTGCTACCGAAGTCATGGCTTTTCGCTTACTAGAAGCTGCTGGCTTAGATAAAGATAAAGATATTAAAAGAGAGCGCTTAGGGGCGGCAGAGTCTGTGAACGCCATCAAAGATCGCAAGATTGACGCTTTCTTTTGGGTGGGCGGTTTGCCAACTGCAGCTGTGACTGACCTTGCTAATTCTCCAGGCATGAAAATTGCCATGATCGATCATGATGACACTGTTGCCAAAATGAATCAAAAATATGGCAGCATTTATTTCAAAGATGTGATTCCTAAAACGATGTATTCAGGTATGGCAAAAGATAACCAAATCGCTTCTGTAGCCAATATCTTGTTTGTCAATTCAACGATGTCAGATAAAGATGCCTACAACATTGTAAAAACAGTTTTCGATAAATTGCCAGAGTTAATTAATGTGCACGCAGAGTACAAAAATATTAAGCTCGAAGCGCAAAAATCGAATGCTGCAGTGGTTCCTTTTCATCCAGGCGCTTTGCAATACTTTAAAGAAAAAGGCGTAAAGGTAGATTAAGTCGATTAAATTCTTTCTTGATTTATCATCCCATCTTCAATAGGTTTTTAAAATATAACTATGACGACACCAACCTCTAGTTCATCTGAAATTGATGATTTAACGCAAGCACAACTCGATTCTTTTATTAAACAAGAGGAAGGTGATGCGAATGATTACAGAGGTTGGATTGGAGTTCTGATTACCCTTGTTGCAGTGGGAATGTCTTTGTTTCATCTTTACGCGGCTTACTCGATTGTGCCGACTCAAGTTCTCAGAACGGTTCACGTCGGGATTGTTTTATTTTTGGTGTACTTAAGTTTTCCGATTGCATCAAAATTTAAAAATAGATTGATGTGGTGGGATGTCATCATGGCATTTGCCTCGATTGGCGTTGTTTACTATGTGTTGACAGGTGGCGATGATTTCATGGATCGTAATACCAGTCCAGACCCTCTAGATTTGTATGTTGGCGTAGGATTTATCTTTTTAATTTTAGAAGCCTTGAGACGTACCAATGGGCTGATTTTACTTAGTGTCACTTTAGGTTTTTTAGCCTATGCACTGTTTGGTAATTACTTACCAGCACCTTGGACGCATAAAGGCTATGATGTTTCGCGCTTAGTAGGTTATATGTATATGACCTTAGAAGGAATTTTTAGTACCGCGATTGACGTTTCCTCAACACTCATTATTTTGTTTACCATTTTCGGTGCTTTTCTACAATTTACTGGCGCTGGAAAATTCTTCATTGATTTCTCATTTGCAGCCATGGGCGGAAAAAGTTCTGGGGTAGGTCGCACGATTGTGATGTCCTCTTTCTTACTAGGTGGGCCATCGGGTTCAGGTGTGGCAACTACTGTTACCGTGGGTTCAGTTGCTGCAAGTATGTTAAATAAAATTGGCTACGATAAAAATGCTGCGGGTGGTTTACTCGCTGCGGGTGGTTTAGGGGCAATTATTTCTCCTCCAGTTTTAGGGGCAGCTGCGTTTTTGATTGCAGATTTTCTTAAGATATCTTATTTAGATGTTTTATTAATGGCGACGATTCCGACGATCCTATTTTATCTAGGACTCTTTGTCATGGTAGAAATCGATGTTCGTAAATACTCACTCCATTTACAACAAATCGATGCAGTCGACACTGCTTGGAACTTGACCAAAAAATATTGGT
>CANFME010000158.1 GCA_947448305.1 Burkholderiaceae bacterium | reverse complement strand
GCGGGCAAAAAGGTGCCTTCATAGGGGACCTGAACATACTCAACCGGTTCTTTACGAAACTTCAAGCCTTTTTCATAGGCAGCAATCCCTTTTTTATAAGCGACGACTCTTCTTGGATCTTTATGACTTGGCATTCTCTCGGCTAACTGAAAATATAAGCCACAGCGCAGGTACTTTCTGCCTGCTGACAAGAGATTACCGGCCTGCTCATCGGCCTGAGCTAAACGCTCAACCCGCTCCGCCATTTTGGTCCAACTCTCGAACCAAGCATTTTGGGCAACCACATCACCGCCGAGTGCTTTGATGCCGGCAGCTTCTTTTAGAGAACGACAAGCTTCATCGATTTCAGCGATTTGACCACCCCGATTGAGGGCGGACATCACGGCTAAACTCCAGGTGTAATTATTGGGAAAATATTCAAACATATGGGTCTCCTTGTTTTATTGTGGTTCTATTATTGGGGGTCAATTTTGGCAATTTTAAAAATCTTACTTTGATAGGCAATATCTTCAGTGATAAATTTGGAAAAGTCAGCAGGTGTGGAGGCAATAGAAATCAGGCCAAGTTCATCCAACTGTTCTTTCATGTCTGGTGCTTGGAGCGATTTCGCAATGGCTTGCTGAACCTTATCAATTTTTTCATTGGGGGTTCCTGCTGGAAACCACATGCCATAATAGCCAAAGATCGGTTCCATCCCTTTAATACCTAGTTCACTGAAGGTAGGTACATTAGGCAAAGCAGGGCAGCGCACAGAGCTGGAGATGGCAATTGCTTTGAGACGTTTTTCTTTAAAAAGCTGAGTCGCTGCAACAGTTGATAAAAATGTCATATCGACTTGTTTTGCTAAGACGTCAGCAATTGCTGGGCCACTGCCTTTGTAGGGGATGTGAGTCAATTGAATATTTGTTAAATGTTCAAATAACGCTGCTGCTAAGTGGGTTAAATTACCCTGACCACCAGAGGCGTAATTTAACTTACCTGGCTTTTCTTGTGCAAGTGTAATGATTTCTTTTAAAGAGTTTGCTGCACTATCGTTATTAACTACCAGTACTAAACCATAAGATCTTGCCACCAAGGTGATGGGTGCAAAATCTTTCATAGGATCATAGGGCAGTTTTTTATAAAGTACTGGATTAGCACTAAATGAGCCGGTCATAAATAACATGGTGTAACCGTCATTTGCAGACTTAGCTACTAGGTCAGAGCCGATAATGCCGTTCGCTCCGGCACGATTATCAACAATTACGGAGACACCTAAAGAGTCACCCAGTTTGAGTGCTACTTTTCTGGCCATCAGATCTAAGGGGCCTCCCGCTGCAAAAGGCACAATCATTTTGATGGGGCGCGTCGGCCATTTTTCTGCTGCAGCATTTTGCGCTGTAGCTTGGATCGCAAAACTTGACATGAACGTTAGGGTTACGAGGCAAATAGTGCTTTGCAGTTTTCGTTTAAAAAAATTCATACCCAGATTTAAAAAGTAATACTTAAAGAAAGTATTCATCCCACAGTCCCCTTTAAGGAAATATTCTATTTATTAGAAATAGCTTAATCTAATTTAATACCTAATTTTTTTACAACGACCGACCATGTTTCGGTTTCTCGAGCAATTTGTTTCGTAAAGTCTTCTGCAGAATTCGCCACCACGATGGCACCAAGGTTATTAATCCGCTGGGTTACTTCAGGCAACTTACTCGCTTGGACAATTTGTTGATTTAACTTTTTCATGATTTCTGGTGGTGTTCCTGCCGGCGCAAAAAAGCCATACCAGGAGCCGACATAAAAGTTATTAAGTCCAGCTTCACCAAAGGTGGGTACGTCGGGTAAGTTGGCTAGTCGGGTAGTAGAAGCCACCGCAATGGGTCGAATCTTCTTTGCTTGAATATTTGGGATGGAAGATAAGCCACTATCAAAGGTCATGGAGATATTACCAGCGAGTAAATCTGCCATGCCGGGGGCACTTCCTTTATAAGGCACGTGAATGAGTTTCGTGCCCGTTAGCATTTGAAATAACTCTCCAGCCAAGTGGGACGAGCTACCATTGCCAAAGGAGGCAACAGACAATTTATTTGGATTTTCTTTAGCATAAGCAATTAACTCTGCTAGATTATTGATCGGCAAACTAGGGTGCACAGATAGAATAAACGGTGCATCAGCAACGAGACTGATTGCTTCAAACTGTTTGTTTGAATAAGACAATTTTTCGTAGAGTAAGGGGTTGGTCACAAAAGTACCTGTGGTACCAAGCAGCAGAGTATAACCATCAGGCGTTGCCTTAGAAGCAATCTCAGTAGCAATAATGTTCGCTGCACCAGGACGATTTTCTACGATAAAAGTTTGCCCTAATGATTTGGTGAGTTCTTGTTGAATAATGCGACCAATCACATCCGCACCACCACCCGGTGATGAGGGATTTAAGACTCGAACGGGTCTTTGTGGGTAAGTGGTCTGTGCTTGAATGGCTTGCCCACAGAAAATACTCAAATAAAAACTAAGGGATAAAGCGAGCCAATAAGGTGATGGACGTGACATACATTATCCTTTCTGTTGGATAAGAATTGTTTTAGCGAAATCAATCAGGTTTAGTTCAGAGATTGGCGCACCAACTGCTTGAATACTTAAGGGACGACCTGAATGATCCAGGCCAATGGGAATGGATAAGGATGGAATGCCTAAGTAATTAATCAATCCCATTAAATGAAACAGTCCGATTAATTTCTCTTTATCAAAATCAGCATGACCAATCTCCACCTCATTCCAATTCGGTAATGAACAAGTGAAAGTGGGTAAGAGTACAACATCAAAATTAGTAAAATACTTTTGGATGAAAGCACTTGAGATCTTAGATTGATTCTTTAAGATTTCTAAATAATCTGACTCAGCAATGAGTTTGCCTTGTTTACACACCGTTTTTAACGTTCTTGGGCAGGACGCTTGATCAAGACGATTGGCGTAGAGTTGATTCGCCTCATAACTTAACACTTGATCGGTTAAGAACTTCAAATGATCAAATTCGTCAATCTCAATGGGTTCTACCGATTTTAAATTGATGAGATTTTCTTGGATAGATTGGCGAATCATCGGATCGATGAAGGGGGGTAACCAAAGTCCAATAGGTTTTTTTTTCTGAAAAGAATCAACTGAAGTGAGCGCAGACTCTGCCAGTAGCCCCAGAATGAGCTCGATATCCTCGAGGTGGTTGCCAAGTATGCCCACGGAGTCCAAGGTCGGTGAGAGCTCGGCCACTCCTTCTTTTGAAATCAATCCTCGAGTAGTTTTTAAGCCTAAAATCCCACAACTCGCAGCAGGTATTCTGACCGATCCAGTCGTGTCCGTTCCGAGAGAGATGGGCGTCATACCCGAGGCAACAGCAACTGCTGAGCCGCTTGATGAGCCGCCCACTACAAAATCTGGGTGCAGGGGATTAATACATCTTGGGAAATTAGCATTTTGTGAGCTAGCACCACAGGCGTAGGGCGCCATGACTGCAGTACCCAGCGTTATCGCTCCAGCATCTTCCAATTTTTGCAGCACTCGAGCATTTTGAATACCCTCTACCAAAGTAGGTTTGCCAAGGCCAAAACCTGGCTCAAAGTGTCTGATATTAAAAATATCTTTATGGATCAGACCAAGGCCAGTAAGAGGGCCTTGCTTTGGAGAAGTAGGCTCAATCAGTTTTGAGAGACAATGCAACTTTGCGTTGGTCTCCTTAGTAAAGCTTACTTGGGCTTGCAGTGCCTCTAACGCCGAAATACCTACAACATTCTGTTGATGACGTATCGCAGCAATCGAAGGGTGCTTGCTAGACATCTCTTCATTACTTCACAAATAAGTCAGAATACTTATTGTGCAGCATAACCGCCATCAACAAGCAAATCAGAACCAGTTACAAAGGCTGATGCGTCACTTGCTAAATAGAGTGCAGCCAGAGCAATTTCTTCAGGCTGAGCGAGTCTGCCGAGTAAATGCATCGGCCCTAATTCTTTACGCGCATTTTCCATGGTGCCAAAACGTAGCGTCATTCTTTCTGTTTCGACGGCGCCAGGTGAAATCGTATTGGTTCT
>CANFME010000157.1 GCA_947448305.1 Burkholderiaceae bacterium | reverse complement strand
GACCGCACGGGCAACTTATTGCTCTTATGCATTTTCCATGCACTGCGATAAGAGATACCCTTAGTTTTTGCCCAAGCGCTTAATTTCATAGAAAAAATATAGCACATTGAATCATAAAAGGCAATGTTTTTTTATACAGTTGTCAACCCCTCATCGGATCCCTGATGAGAGGTCTAAAAAAGCTTGCCTAGATACTTATATCGAGGAAGATTAAAGCTTTCCTGCTCTATTTTGCTCAACTAAAAAATCGAGTGTTTCAATGGATCTTTGTTTTGTGCCAGCTATGGATGGTGAAGTCATATATTTACCCTGTACTGCAATCGTTGGCACACCATCAACACGATAAGATTGCGAAGTAGTATTGGCAGTCTTTGCTTTAGTAATTACGGTAAACGATTTATACGCTGTCATGAAAGCTTTCTGATCGAGCCCTTGCGCCGCCACCCAAGTAAAAATTTCATCTTCTTTTAGTAAGGATTTACGTTCCTTATGGATAGCCTCAAATACTTTAGGTGTGAACTCCGCTTCCTTACCCATCGACTCAAGAGCATAAAATATTTGGCTATGTGCCAAAAAGTCATCTCTGAAAGCAACTGGAATTTTCTTAACTACAACATCCTTTTTTTGCCTTTTAGCCCAGGCTTGTAATTCTGGTTCTAAATCATAGCAATGCGGACATCCGTACCAAAAGAATTCAACGATCTCAATTTTGCCCTTAGACTCGGTTGGCTGTGGTGAAGGTAATTTACGGAAATCCATTCCCTCAATAAATCCTCCGGGCTGGGCACTGGGTGCAGGGGCTGGGCTCACATTTGACTTAGCACCAGGCGGAAGTAATTGCGCACTTACAATTGATCCCATTAATAGCAATGAGAGGCCTAGTAAATTTTTTAAAATCTGTCTTTTCATGATTTATTCGCTTTAATGACTGTGTAGGAAATGCCAATGGTTTCTAATGCTGTTTTCGATGTTTGAACTTCACTTTCGGTCTTAAAGGGGCCGAGTCTTAGACGCCAAATTGTTTGGCTGTCATTTTTACCCTCGATCAATTTGGTTTGTACACCCTGTAATGCAAAGGAAGCTTTTTCACTTTCTGCAGTGCTTTTATCGCCATAAGCACCAAGTTGTACCCAGTAGATTACGTCAGATTTAGATACTTCAACAGGTGGAACAATCGCGGGACTCGTATCTAAATTACTTTTCACAACCGACGCGACAGCATCATTACTAACCTCATCGCTAGGTTTATTTTTTCTCAAAGGTTCATTTACATCTGGCACTTGACTTGAGTCACTCAAATTAGAGGACTTAGGAGACAAGCTGATTTCAGAAGGTCGCAGATTAAGTTTTTCCTCAGGGGAGTTTTTAGAAATGACGTAAGCAACGAAAAGAGCAATTCCTAGACCAAGAATAAGCCCGATAACAATGCCGATGAAGGTATTACCTTCTTGATTAATGAATGATTTTTGATTCATATTTTTCATCTTTATTTCCATCATAACCTCTAAAATTTACTCCTGCAATTTACATCTTCTCGGGTGCATTAACCCCTAAAATCCCTAAGCCATTTGCTATCACTTGTTTGGTAGCTAAGAGTAAAGCTAAACGCGCAGTTTTTAATACTTCATCATCCACTAATACTCGGTCCGAATTGTAAAAGGAGTGAAAATCAGCTGCTAAATCTCTTAAATAAAATGCCACACTATGGGGGGTAAGATCCCGAGCAGCATCTGTCAACATTTGTGGGTACTCACTTAATCTTCTCATTAAGTCGTCTGCAGCCCTACTCTCTAATTTTTCAAGCTGGGCGGTCTTCAGTATTGCTTCATCTCCAGCCCATTGACGTAAGATAGAACATATCCTTGCGTGGGCGTATTGCACATAAAAAATAGGATTTTCATCATTTTGTTGAAGCGCTAAGTCAATATCAAAAACAAACTCTGTGTCTGCTTTACGAGAAATTAAGAAAAACCGAACTGCATCTTTGCCTTTTTGTAATGCGGCTAACCGTTCTGTCTCAGATAATCCCTCTTGAACACCACCCGACCACTCAATTAAATCGCGAACAGTGACATAAGAACCCGCTCTTTTGGAGATTTTTACTTCCTCACCATTTTTTAAAACAGTGACCATTTTGTGTAGAACGTAGTGTGGGTAGTCTTTCGGGATTTCCCATCCTCTTTGTGCCGCGACCCCCTGAATCCCAGAGCGAACCCGTGCAATAGTGCCGTGATGGTCGCTACCTTGAATATTGATAACTTCATGATAACCACGTGCCCACTTACTGGCGTGATAGGCCACATCTGGCACAAAGTAAGTAAAAGTACCGTCAGTTTTTTTCATGACCCGGTCTTTATCATCGCCATCATCAGTAGTTCTGAGCCACAACGCGCCGTCAAGGTCATACGTCTTACCCTGTTCAGTTAAGTCGGCAACAATATTCTCTACACCCCCGTCTAAATAGAGGGAAGACTCAAGATAGTATTCATCAAAATGAACACCAAGTGCTTTTAAATCAATATCTTGTTCTTGCCGTAAATAGGCAACTGCAAATCGTTTGATATTTTCTAAGTTTTCTGGATCTTTGGAGGCAATGACCGGTGCTAAATCTGCCGCTGAAATGGTTTCACCATTTAAATAAGCGTCAGCAATATCTTTAATATATAAGCCGTTATACGCATTTTCTGGCCACCCGTCCATGCCAGGTTCAAGGCCATTAATTCGAGCCTGCGTTGAAATTGCTAGATTCTGAATCTGCACGCCAGCGTCATTGTAATAAAACTCCCGGTGGACTTTTCTGCCTTGAGTTTGAATGACACTTGCCAAGATATCTCCCAGTGCCGCTTGTCTACCATGACCGACGTGCAAAGGTCCTGTCGGGTTGGCTGAGACAAATTCAATCAGTACTGGAGGCTCATTTTTAGCTTGCTCAATACCAAATAAAGAACCCTGCTCTAAGATGTGCTGAATGACTGATTGCTTAATTACACCACTGAGTCGAATATTAATGAAGCCTGGTCCAGCAATTTCAAGGCTACTAATGACCTCTTTTTGCGGATCAAGCAGTTCAATTTCTATTACTAATTGAGCAGCTAATTCTTTAGGGTTCATCTTCCAAGATTTTGCGATTTGCATCGCAATATTGGTCGCAACATCCCCATGCTCGGCAACCTTTGGTCTCTCTAGACGAGGAACAGGCAAAGTTTGATGATCTATCTGGTGTTTTTGGGCAACTTGCATTAATCCATCATGGATTAAGCGTTCTAAATGTCTTTGTGTTTGTACAAGCATGACAAAAATGGATTCCGTAGTGTATGCTAAAAAAATGCTATATAAATTTCAATCTAAAAATTCTGCAAATTGCCTGATGTTGGAAGATCTTACTAAAAGGATTTTTCAAACAATCGGTAAAAATTTAGAAACTAAAGGTATTTTAACTGTTGATGAGTTACCGCACTTCATTAATCTACTCGAGACAGCAATTGAACAAGATGTTATTGCTAGATCTAAGATGTCTAAAGATCAACTTGCTACTTCAGACCGACTTGGTCAAAGAGCTTTTCCTTTTCTGACATTACTTAAGTCTGCCAACAAATATCAAGATCATATTGTTTGGGGCGTCTAAGGACGTCCCCTTCTATTTAGTTTGAATCAAAATTACTTGATACAGCTCTAATCGTGTCTTCAACATTCCTAGCAGATCTATCGGCTAAATCATTCACCTGATCTAAGCCAATTTGTCCCACATTGAAGTATTGAGCGCTAGGGTTTGCAAGGTAGAAGCCTGAAACACTGGAAGCGGGATTCATAGCGAGTGACTCCGTCAACTCCATACCTATTTCATCAGCTTGTAATACTTCAAACATCCCCAATTTCACACTATGTTCAGGGCAGGCAGGGTACCCTGGTGCAGGTCGAATCCCTTGGTATTTTTCATCAATCATCTCATCGTTACTGAGAGCCTCATCTGCCGCATAACCCCATAAATCTGTTCGAACCCGATAATGCATATACTCAGCAAAAGCTTCCGCTAAACGGTCTGCTAGCGCTTTAAGTAAAATCGCATTGTAATCATCATGGTCTCGAATGAATTCATCCACTTTAGCATCGACACCATGACCCGTAG
>CANFME010000156.1 GCA_947448305.1 Burkholderiaceae bacterium | reverse complement strand
GCTAAAGAAAAAGAATTTTCTGTAGAAAATGCTCAAACCAATCCCTTTTTACATTTGTCAATGCATCTGAGCTTGACAGAAATGGTCCAGGTGGATCAGCCAAAGGGGATTAATGCCATCAGTAAAGAGTTAACTATCAAACTCGATTCTGAACATACGGCCCAACATCAAATGATGGAGTGTTTAGGGCAGATTCTGTGGGAGTCGCAACGCAATGGCACGCAGCCTGATTTGCAGGCGTATTTGTTACTTTTAAAAAGGCTGTTGTAATAACTCGATTAAAACTCGCTTAACTTCTGTTTTGCGCGAGCCATTGCCGCTTCGATAATCGCTTTTTTCCGCGCTTTTTCAGCAGCGTCATTCTCTGATGGCAGGGCCGCTAATTTTGAAGCCGCTTTATTGCTCTGCCTTATTAACAAATCTCTTTCTTCTCTTGCTTGACGAGACTTGTGCGCTTCATAGTTGTGTTTTGCAAAGTTGGCTTGTTCATTCGACCAAGCTTGCCAGCCGGTAAGTTTCTCGGTTACAGGAACCATCTCAATACAATCAACCGGGCAGGGGGCAACACATAGATCACAACCAGTACAGCGATCATTGATGACAAAGTGCAATTTTTTGGGTGCGCCAATAATGGCATCTACTGGGCAGGCTTTGATACATAAAGTACATCCAATACACTCTTTTTCGTCAATCACTGCGAGGGGTCTTGGACGCTCTAAGCCGTGAGTTTCATCCAGAGATAAAACGGGTTGCTTTAAAATTTTTGCGAGTCTTACAATGCCCTCTGAGCCTCCTGGAGGGCAGCGGTTATATAAAGCTTCACCCTGACTCATTGCTTTTGCATAAGCATGGCAATCAGGATAACCACACTTGGTACATTGGGTTTGAGGTAAGGCATTGTCCAGCTCAGTGAGCAGGGAATTTTCAATAGGAAGATTACTTGTATTCAAGTTTTCATTTTACCAAGATTTGATTTTGGATTTTTTTGGATTGTATCAATGCAAACTAAAAGCCCCTTGGAAGATTTATCATCTCATCAAGGGGCCATCAATCTTAACGATTTAACTACCTTCTAAAACAAAAGTAGTTAACTAAAAGGATTTACTCAATCCTAGTAATAAACTCTTCTGCAGGTTTTCTAACCTTAGGCACTTTTGAAAGCCAATCTTCATCCGCTTTTCTATATCCCAAAGGTAGTATTGCAGTACTACGAAGACCTTTTTCTTTAAGGTTCAAAAGAATGTCTAATTCAGCAGGATTGAAACCTTCCATTGGAGTGGCGTCAACTTCTTCTTCAGCGGCTGCGATTAAGGCAGTACCAAGACCAATATAGGATTGTTTAGCTGCGTGATTGAAGTTTACTTCTGGATCTCTTGTCGTAAAGTTCTTAATTACCCCTGCACGATAAGCAATGGTTGCTTCAGATCTATTGTTGCGAATTTCTTCTGCTCTATCAAATGCGTGATTGACGCGATCTACTGTATAGGTATCCCATGCTGCAAAAACAACGAGATATGAACAATCTACAATTTGAGTTTGATTATTCGCAACCGCTTTAATTTTTTCACGAAGATCTTTGTTCGAGATAACGAATAACTCGTAGGGTTGCAAACCGAATGAGCTAGCTGACAATCTAACTGCTTCTAAAATACGATCTAATTTTTCTTTTGGCACGGACTTGGTGGAATCCATTTTTTTAGTAGCATAACGCCACTTTAATTTTTCGATAAGACTCATTTACATTCCCTTTAATTCGATTAATAAAATAGTAAACACGATTTTACTCAATTTTTGTTAATTCGCTTTTGCTTTCATAGCTAACGGCATTTCAAGTTGACTTTTTGGTTGCAACCTTCTTTACTAGACTAGTTTTCTTAAGTGGTACTTTTTTAGCAGCAGGAACTGACTTTTCAAGAGAGTCCACTATATTTGAGATCACAGGTGAAGTCTTTTTTGTGGTTTTCCTAGTTGGTTTAACAATTAATGGCGAAACTAATTTCGTGGCGACCTTTACAGCGGCTTTATTTTCGGTCTTCAATACGGTGGTAGTTTCTTTTTTGACGGCCGGTTGAGCGGTTGCAGAAATTGGATTAACTGCCATCGGTTTGATGATCTTAGGTGATGTATTGTGAGCACGAATAAATTCAGAAATAACAGGATGTACTTTGTCTCTCCAACGTTTACCTGAGAAAATGCCATAGTGCCCAGCACCTTTAACCTCGTAAAACATTTTATTTGTAGCGCTAATGCCTTTACACAAATCAATTGCTGCCTCAGTTTGTCCACTACCAGAGATATCATCAAGTTCGCCTTCAATGGCAAGCAGGGCTGTAGTTTTAATATCCTGAGGTCTTACTAATTGACCATTAATTTTCCATGTACCTAGTGGGAGGGCAAACTCTTGGAATACTGACTTGATTGTTTCTAGATAATATTTTGCATCCATATCAAGTACTGCATTGTATTCGTCATAGAACCTACGATGTGCTTGCGCATCTCGCGAATCTCCTTTGATGAGATCTTGGAAATAATCCCAGTGTGACTTCATGTGACGGTCAGGATTCATTGCCACAAAACCCGCATGCTGTAAAAATCCTGGATACACTTTACGACCTGCGCCCGGGTGATTAGCTGGAACTGTGTAAATAACATTGTTTTCAAACCACTCGAATGACTTTGTCATGGCAAGAGAATTGACTGCTGTTGGTGATTTACGTGCATCAATCGGGCCGCCCATCATCGTCATCGTGAGTGGTGTTTTTTCACCGTTGGTCGCCATGAGAGAAATCGCAGCTAAGACTGGAACAGTCGGTTGACAAACGGAGATGACGTGTAAATTTTCAGCGCCAATAAAGCGAATAAATTCTTGGATATAAGTAACGTAATCATCTAAACCAAATTCACCTTCTGAAATAGGAACTTGTCTTGCATCTGTCCAATCTGTTACATAAACCTTGTGATTTTGCAAAAGCGTTTTAACTGAATCACGTAACAATGAAGCATGGTGACCTGATAAAGGAGCTACTAGAAGAACTACCGGATCATCTTTTAAGTGCTTGATGGTTGCTACATCATCTGAAAAACGTTTAAACCGAACTAATCGACAAAAAGATTTTTTGATTGATTCAATCTCAGCGATAGCAACTGTTTTGCCATGAGCTTGAACGCTCTTAATGTTAAAGTCAGGTTTTTCGTATTCTTTGCCCAAGCGATGTAATAGCTCGTAACCAGCTGCCGTTCTTTGGGACAATGGCGAGTGAGACATCGGATTACTAGGGTTGGTAAAAATTTTGGCAGTAGTTTTTGCCCATGAACTGAGGGGTTCAAGCATTGCTCTTTGAAACTCTTGTAGTTGATACAACATAGCATCAATCCTTCACAATTAAATTAAAACGCAAACTCGTGGAGATTTCTAATTATATTGCGTTGCAACAAGAATATATTACAAACTTTGAAAAAACAACTAATTTATTTAAATAGTTGTTTAAAAAATTGGTATTGGCATGTTTTTTCATAAATTAAATAGTTTATCGACATTTTTAAACTATTTAAAACGCTTAGGTAATCAAATCTGCGTGCCTAAAGACTTTCAATCATGGGTTTTACTATTTAGTCCACTTGTGCTTTAAGAGGATTCAATCAATTGGTAGAAATGAAAATATACAATTGCATTTTTTTTCTAAAATAGTTATCATCTAATTGATAACATTGTTTTGAGGGCCTGATGAGCTGGAAACCAAAAGAGATTGAGGCATTGAGATCCTTAGTCGGTGTGTACCTTCTGCCTGGAGGATGTTGGGCTGTTTTCAATGTGAAGGATAGAGTAATTCCTGAGACCGAAAAGATGTTTTTGCCAGAGGGCGTGGAGTACTCGTGGGCTATTTTGATGCCCGGAGTTTTCCCATTATTGCGAGGGGATAGAATGGTTGGCGTGGATAATGCAGATGATGCGGCAGTTAGGGTAGAGAGTCAGAAAAATCCATCAGGACCACAACACCGGGCGCATAAACATAAGCCTGACTGGAAAAGAATGAAAACGGTTGCAGGACAAGAATGGCCATTGTCTGGAAATGGGAAAAGACTTGTTGAAGCGCCATCAAGCGCAGGAGATTTGTGGATTGAATGTATGAGATGTTTGGAAGACCTATTTGAAGG
>CANFME010000155.1 GCA_947448305.1 Burkholderiaceae bacterium | reverse complement strand
TTTTGTAAATCATAAAACTAGCAATTACCAACAATAGAAAAGCAAAAGTTTTTCTCAGTTGCATTGTGTTCATTGAGTGAGCTAATTTGACTCCCAAAGGAGCAAACAGTACACTCGTAATTGAAATACAAACTAGTGCTGGAAGATAAATATATCCTAATGAATAGCTTGGTAGGCCTGGCAAGTCATAAGCGCCGTAAATATAACCAATCGCACTAGCGATTGCGATCGGAAATCCTAAGGCTGAGGATGTTGCCAGAGCAGCATGAATGGGCACGTTGCACCAAAGCATAAACGGGACGGAAATAAAAGCACCTCCTGCACCGACTAAACTTGACATGAGCCCAATCAAAGTACCCACCCCAAATAATCCCACAAAACCAGGCAGTTCCCGACTTGGCTTCGGCTTTTTATTGAGTAACATTTGGTAGGCTGAAAAAATTTGAAAACTCGCAAATATCAGAGTCAACCAAGGAGTTTTGAGTAGATTAAAAACCTCACTTCCACCTACAATGCCGCCAAATAAAATTCCAGGTACTAAAACTTTTACAATGTGCCAATGAATCATCTTTTTTTTCATTTGCGCACGCACACTTGATAGAGAAGTGAATGTGATCGTAGTCATAGAAGTTGCGATGGCAATATGAAAAAGATGCTCTTCTGAAAACTGTGCTTGTGTAAATATAAAGCTTAGAAAAGGCACCATAATCATACCCCCACCAATGCCTAATAGACCTGCAATGACACCAGTAGCCATGCCCAGTGCGAGCAAGGATAATATTTGTAGGGTGGTCATGGGAATACTTTCAAATGTAGGTCTCCGCCTTGGCCGCTAGGTCGTCATCCTGAACCCAGAGAGTTCAAGTCGGTGCGGTAACATCGTTTTGGGCACATCAGTATTCCCAGGGAGAGAATCACTCGAGGTGAACTCTATAGCAACAAGGCGCGCACGCCCACAATATATACTTGGCACCATATGCGTTAGCATCGGTTCAAGGAACTATTGACCTTGGCAAACCAGGCAGAGATAGATATTCTAGTGCATTATTCACTTCTTGTTCAATTGCACTAATTTGTGTAGTTAATTGCTGCAATATGATGCTATCTACTTCAGGATCGACTGTTCTAGCAAGTTGGTCTTGAAGTTCTTGAACTTGACCTGCTAGTTTTAAAGCAGTCATAATTGCCGCTCTTTCAATACTTCGATTCCCCCCTGAGGTAATCAAAGCAATTTGCTCATTCACCATCTGACTAGCCGACCTAAGTTTTGCTTCGTCTTGCGGCGTTGTTGCCAAAATCATACGTTGACTAGCAATTTCTACTTCAATTCTGACAGCGTCATTACTCATCTAAGGGGGTCTCCACATTACCGTTATCCAACAGGTTTAATTGGCGTGTATCTGTAGTTTGAGGTAGTTTATTTAATATTTTCTGAATCCTGGTTTGTGCATCCGAAATTTTATTCTCCATCGTACGTCTCTCAGTCATCAAATCACTCAGCTGAACGTTCAGAAGAGCAAGTTTACGCTGCAAAATCTCCATTCGGGCAATGAGTTCCCCAGGAGTTTGTGAAATGGAATTTGAATTAATTTCTGTCATATTCTTTATTGTATATAATTATTGAAGCAAGGTGCTCACGAATGGTGTCAATCATTCGTAGTTAAACGGGAATCACGAGTAGATATTAGCAATAACGCTGTTATTCGCAAAGTAGAAACGAACTGAGCTGCCCCCGCAACGGTCAACATTCGCCATTGATTTAATGGCAGCTTTATTCATAAACCACTGGGTAACACTGGGAAGGTAAATAAAGTGAATGCCAGCCCGGATACCGGCCTGCTACGCATGACTTTGTTACGGGGTAAGTAACATGGCCATAAAGAATCCAGTGCCTGCGGGGGAACAGGTCAGAGATTGTTTTACCTGGAAACACCAATGAAATCTTTAGTTAGTAAGAACCGTCAATTCAAATACGGTATGCAGTTCAGTTCTTTTTCAATCTCTATTTTTGCCGCAGTTACTGGTTTTGTCGCCCCTCATTGGGCGCAAGCACAAGTCAAGCAAATCAATCCAATTGTTGTAAGTGGCAATACTTCAGATCAACCCTTGTCGGAGGTTATGCCGTCGGTGAGTGTCATCACAAGAGAGGATATTGATCGTCTCAATCCTCAAGATATGATGTCTATTTTACAAGGTGAGCCTGGCGTTGATGTTTTTCGTAATGGTTCAGTTGGTTCACCTATCTCGGTTTTTTTGCGGGGCAGCTCAAGTTCTCAATTTTTACTACTGATTGACGGCGTGAGGATGGGCGATGAAGGTACAGGAATTTCTGGCATTGAATATATTCCGATGAGTCAAATTGATCATATTGAAATATTGAGAGGCAACGCCTCGGCTTTATATGGTTCAAAGGCCTCTGGTGGAGTTATTCAAGTCTTTACTAAGGGTGCCAAAGGGCTGAATGGACCTAATGCGGAAGTTAGTTACGGTAGTAGAAATTCTATTAGTACCTCGGCTGGATATGGGGTTGCAGATGATGGTTGGAAGGCCAGTATTCAACTTACACATCAACAGGGAGATGGCTACTCTTCAGTTAATTTGAATCAATATCCCGGTACGAATGCTGAGAAGAATAGCTACCAGTTCGATAGTATTAGCGCAAACATCTCTAAACAAATTGCTACTGGTCAAGAATTAGGTGCCAAATTGTTCTATACCCAAAACAACTATAAGTACAATAATCCTGTTAGCGTCAATTCAGGAGGGCCAGATACTGGCTTGTACAGCACGGACAACAGGATGCAAAAAGTCCAAGCGTATAGTCAAAATGAAATCACTAATAATTGGCTCTCAAAGTTAACGATAGCTAATTCAAGGATGAACTCAACAACTAATTATTTGACGAAAGATAACGATTTTTCACTCAATTATTATGGAGTCTCGCCTCTTCCTAATCCCTATTTGAAGGGGCAAACAGAGCAGAATGATTATCAATGGCGCAATGAATTTCATTTAGGTCCGACGCAACAAATTATTGCAGGAGCCGAATTAAATACGATTCAATATAACTATCAATCTTTATATGATCAGTCGATTGGTGATAGAAAACAAGTAAGCTTTTTTGGTGGTTACTCAGCAAAATACGATCGTATCGGCGTTCAACTTAATGTAAGAAATGATCAGTTAAGTAACCAGGATCAGAAACAAACGGCCAATACCGGCTTGTTTGGACTCAGTTATGACTTGACGTCATCCTTAAAGTGGACAACTTCTGCATCCAACGCATTTAATGCTCCTACGGTTTACCAGCTATATAGCTCTAACTATGGTAATCCGAGCTTGAAGCCTGAAAAGGCAAATTCAATGGAGATGGGATTGCAATATTTACAAGAAAATACATTATTAAAAGTCGTTGCATTTCAATCAAAATATCAAGATTTGATTACGAGCGACCCAGCTAATAATTTTCAATACATCAATGTGAACCAAGCTTCGATTAAAGGTGTGGAGGCATCTCTAAAATCGAAATGGATGGGCAATTATGTGCAACTTGGCATGACCTTTCAGAACCCAATTAACGATGATGATGGCAGTCAATTGATTGGCAGGTCGAAAAGTTTTGGATCCTTAGATGTGAGTAGAAAAATTGAACAGTGGACTTTAGGCAGTCAAGTCATTGCCGTTAGTTCAAGGACCTACCCTGATGACTCCGGCAATCAAGTTACCTCTGGGGGTTATGCCATTATGAATCTTTATGGTGGTTATCAATTTGATACGAATTGGTCAACGCGCTTGAGAATTGATAATCTATTTAACCGAGACTATCAAAATGCTTATGGTTATAACACTCCCAAAATAGGAGCATTTTTGACCTTAAGATATCAACCTAGTTGATTTTAGATTTCTAAATTATCAATTAAGCGTGTCTTACCTAGTTTAGCTGCTGCTAACATTACCAAGGGATCCTTTCTAGAAAGGTTCTCTTGGGTGGGTACATGTAGATTGCTTTGAAGTCTGATCGCAGTGTAATCAGGATTCCAACCACGTTGCTGTAACGCATTCATCGCTTGTTGTTCGAAGGATTGAACAGTCGCCTCGGTGAGGTCTTTAGTATTGTGCAACTGATCTTGAATTTGCCCCAGCAATTGATATAAATGTGGCGCTTCAGCGCGCTCTTCAACA
>CANFME010000154.1 GCA_947448305.1 Burkholderiaceae bacterium | reverse complement strand
GTGCACTAGGTGCTGATGCAGATGGACCATCCATGTATCTAAGGTCAAAGGGAGATGCAGAAGACTTGGTGAAGCATTCAGGTTTAGACTTCACTATTTTTCGACCATCAGTCATTTTTGGTAGAGATGATCAATTCATCAATATGTTTGGAAATTTACAGAAATATTTTCCAGTCATGCCTCTGGGTGGATCGAAATCTCTCTTTCAGCCGGTCAGTATCGAAGACGTTAGTAAAGCCTTTGTAAAGTCCATTGCTATGCCCGAAACGATTCATCAGAGCATCGATTTATGTGGTCCACGCGTCTATAGCTTGGCAGAAATTATAAAATTTGCTGCCAAACGCAAAGGTGTGTCTCGCCCCATTATTCCCCTGCCTCATTGGGCCGCTTATCTTCAAGCTAGTTTGCTCGAGTTCATGCCTGGGCCAAAAATTATGTCGCGTGATAACTTGGCATCAATGAAAGCGCCCAGTGTACTTCCTCCAAGTGCTACCAATCCTTTAGAGGCGATTTTTGGGATTGCACCAACCCCTTTAGAAAGTTTATTGAATTGAAGATTTATGTTGTTGGTGGAGCGATTCGAGATCATCTGCTCGGCTTGCCAGCAGCAGATCGAGATTATGTTGTAGTTGGCAGCTCTCCAGAAGAAATGATGGCAAAGGGATTTATTCCTGTAGGTCAAGATTTTCCTGTTTTTTTACATCCTCATACAAAAGAAGAATACGCTTTAGCTAGGACGGAAAGAAAGTCCGGCCAAGGATACAAGGGTTTTACTTTTTATACCTCACCAGACGTCACTCTTGAGCAAGATTTAATTCGACGAGATTTTACGGTTAATGCCATGGCGCGAGAGATTAACGCAAATGGTGATTATCTGGGTCCTGTAATTGATCCCTATGGGGGCCAAAAGGATCTAGCAAGCCACCTGTTTCGTCACGTCAGTGATGCCTTTAAAGAAGACCCGCTGCGCATATTACGCTTAGGTAGATTTTTGGCGCGCTTTCAAGGTTTTACTGTAGAAGCGTCTACCTTGGCATTAGTTAAAGAAATGGTGCAAAAGGAAGAGTTGCAGTTCCTAGTACCAGAGCGAATTTGGCAAGAATTAAGTAGAGGATTATTAGAGTCGAAACCCTCACGTATGCTCGATTTTCTTTCGGAAATTGCTGTCAATGACACTTTTTTGCCAAAGCACCTATTCACTCCCATCGCTTTAAAAAATACTGGCAATATCTTAGATCAACTAGCTGTTGAACACGCTCCTTTAGAGTTTAGACTGGCCGTCTTATTGTGCGAGCTAGAGCCACAATTAGCAGAAAATTGGCAAGAGCACAATAAAGTTCCTACAGACTTAAAAAACTTTACACGTGGATATCGTTTGGTGAGTCAACTCCTAAAAACATCAACTCAAAGTGCGCAGGATTACCTAACACTTTTTGATACAACGGATCTTTGGAGAAAGTCGTCTCGCTTTCAGGATTTCATTAAGTTGGCGAAATTATTAGGACTCAATACCGTAGCACTTGAAACAGTTACTTTAAAGGTGCAAGAAGTTAACTCCGGAGAGATTGCCCAAGGCGTCCCAAGTCGTAATGGCAAGGACATCGCACAAGCTGTAGCGAAGGCCCGGCTTACAGCAATCGCATCCGCCCTTTAAACCCAGGTAAGGTGTTCATTAACTCATCCAAGGATGAGTCTTGGAGGCGGTTCATCGACCAAGCGGCAACCTTGAACAGCTCTCCCATTTCAGCTTCAGAAATTAGTTTTTGTAAGGCATTACTCTGCGGCAAAAATTGCATAGGATCATGCATATCTACTCGCGCTAAAAGTAACTCACCAATACCAGCATCAAGCAAATAAGCGCCTTGACTGAGATAGGCAATCAACTCCAAGCCCTCAGCTTGAGCCACTTGATTTAATGTGGTCCACTGCACATGAGCCGTTAAATCGCATAAGCCTGGCAAATAAAATGGATCATCGATGGAGTGGTGTTGATAGTGAGCAATCAGTGTCCCTTGAGACCTTTGCGGATGGTAATACTCTTTTGCAGGAAAGCCGTAATCAATCGTAATGAGCAGACCTTGGCGAAGTGATTGCGCAATCGTTGAAAGCCAAGACTGGGCACGTAAATGAGTTTCAGTTTGATACCCCTCTGCAAATTCATTAGCATGCTCTACCAAGTAGTCGGGTAATTCATCAACCGGAACTACTTGAAGGTCTGTCCATAACCAGTGGTCTGAAAAAGAGGGTGAGCTAGCTTCTGGGTTAATAGTAATCCCTTGGTAATACCAAGCATCGGCTCTTTTAACGATGATATCAACGGGTATGGCATCAATTACCTCATTAGCTAGAATAATGCCGTCAAATTCCACAGGCATTGCAGTGAGCCATTCAATGGCGACAGGAATTTCATGTTCTTTGATAAATTGACGAATGTGTTCTTGTTGGCGTTGTTGCAAATCGGGCGACACCTCTAAAATTTGGTAAACATGCGGCAAGGTATTTAACTGATGCAACTCCAGCAGAATACTCGATGCCAAAGCGCCTGAACCAGCCCCAAACTCTAAAATTTTTGCAATATGCCGTCCATTACGGAAATGTTGAATTACTGGCGAGATGGTTTGAGCAATACTTGCACCAAAATATGGACTGATTTCAGGCGCAGTTATAAAATCACCCTTTGAGCCAAATTTCATTGATCCACCCGTGTAATACCCAAGTTTGGGTGAATACAAAGCCAAGTTCATGTAATCAGAAAACAAAAGGCCGTTTTCAGATTTTTTTACAACATCATCAATAAGGTTAGATAATTGACGACAATGGGATAATGCTTCGGTATTGCTTAGTATTTCCATGAAAGATCTAAATTTAAAATGAACCAACAGAATAAAATTGTACTCATCACCGGTGCTGCAAAACGAGTAGGGCAAGTGATTGCGCTACAAATGGCTGCGGCAGGCTGGGATATTGCAATTCACTATGGTAAATCAAAGCAAGAGGCTCTAGGTGTAATTTCGCAAATTGAAGCCTTAGGTCGTCGCGCTATCGCAATTGAAGCAGATTTGCAAAATGCGGAAGAGGTAAAAAGAATTGTGCCTGAATGTGTTGAGCGCTTAGGTACGCCTGATTGCTTGGTCAATAATGCAGCGATATTTGAATATGATGAGCCAAGCTCCTTTCAGAGCGATTTACTTACTCAGCATATGCAAGTTAATCTGAGCGCTCCCTTGATCCTATCGGAACAACTTTACCATTTGTATGCAGCAATGACCTCGTCCCAAGAACCAGGTGTGATTATTCATTTATTAGATCAAAAGTTAGATAATTTAAATCCTGACTTTTTCTCTTACACTTTATCGAAAGCTGCTTTAGAGGCTGCGATGAAGATGCAAGCTTTGCATTTTGCACCATTGCTTAGAGTGGTTGGCTTAGCTCCTGGTATTACGATGATTTCTGGTGATCAATCTGCTTTAGGCTTTCATCAGGCTCATCAAATGACGCCATTACAAAGATCCTCTTCACCGGAAGATATTGCTCAAGGGGTGCTGTATATTTGTAGTGCAAGAGCAATGACAGGAACAACGCTCCAAATTGATGGCGGTCAACACCTCTTTGGCTCGCGCAGAGATGTAATGTTTTTAACTAACGAATAAGGTTTTATGACTTTCACAACCAATATGAATTTGCTGGCTAATTGCCGCAGATTATTTCTTAAAGATTACGATGTGCCAATGAACATTGGTGTTCATGAGTTTGAAAAAAAAGCGGAACAAAGGGTGATTATTAATATTGATTTGTATGTGCCCCTGAGGGATAACTCGCCGCAACAAGACGACTTAGCTGAAGTGGTTGATTATGACTTTATGCGAGAGACTATTAAGTCGATTGTGAGCCGAGGACATATTCAATTACAGGAAACTCTCTGTGACGAAATTATGCAAAAAATGTTGGCCCATCCTTTGGTAGTGGCTGCAAGAGTTAGCACTGAAAAGCCTGATGTATATCCTGATTGTGCCAGTGTTGGCGTTGAATCTTTCCAAGTAAAAAATCAGCAATTGTTTAAGTAAATATGTCTACAGACCCACGCAAAACCGCCTATGAAGAAAATAAATTAGCCAAAAAGCTTTGTCGCTTAGTTGGTCAGGCGATTGGTGACTTCAATATGATTGAAGATGGAGACAAAGTG
>CANFME010000153.1 GCA_947448305.1 Burkholderiaceae bacterium | reverse complement strand
TAAATTAGAGAAGTTTCTCTAAGAACAGTGTTGAGCGCCTAACCGCATCTTCATAAGAGGTTCGATAATCTAATACATCAATTTCATCAAACTGAGAGGCTGTAAATACTTTCTGCTTTGAGTTAATTTTTTCAACGAACTTCATTGCATTTTTTGTAGAAACTTAGTAGCCGTAAGAAGTTCAATCGGTTCTTTTTCAATCACCAAAAAAAGATCAAATAAATCTCGCGCTGTTGCTTGGTCACCTCGATACAATAATTTCTTAGCTACAAATTTAACAGCTGTCTCGACCCGAATATCTTGACCATTAATATTCCAAATTTAGTAAGGTCTTTCATTTAGATTTGGAGATGGGACAAAATCAATTTCCCCCTCTGGTCGAATCAGCTTCACCTAAGAGCTCTGATTCTCTAGATAATTAGAGGTTACACTATCAGCAACATCACTCAGCCTTGGTGTTACAAATCCAAGATATTGAGAATCTGGCACAAAGATATCAATATCTTTAGTATGTCGATGATAGCGAAACATTAGGACTGCCCCCACCTAATGTCCAGAATAATTGGCTTTTACCATGCTCTTTTATATCATTCAGAATTTTCAAAGCATGAGGTAGTAAAAGTTGCCAAGCTCCATCTGGCAGTAACCTTTTAATTATTTTTGTCAATACACCAAATCAGCTAGCCTAAAGTCGCAATCATCTCTATTTTTGGTCCAACCGATCTTACTAACTTCTCAATGCCATGACCTGGATTTGATATCTTTTGTGAAACCAGTAAACCCACGTTTTCTAAGAGGCTAATATCTTTTGTAATAGAAGACCTTTCACGATGAAGTGAAACTGTCAATTGAGAAATAGTTTTGGGTTCATCCATCACCTCCAACATCAACCTTCTTCGGGCTTCAGAAAGGATCATAAACATTTCCTTTGGATCCTCGAATGAAAAAGTAATAGACTCCTCTATAAACTCACCACGATCTGCTTTCTGAGCAGTATCTCTTGCTTGAACCAAAAAATCTTCAAGGCTTTCAGTCCGAATAATTACTTTAGTCATTTGTTTTCTTTTTCACCTTCATAACAATTTCTTGCCATTCCTTTTCAAATCGATTGTATGTATTTTCGTAACTTATAAAGTCAACGGGCTCCACTGCCCCCATAAAATGCCTGTGGTGATAATCATGTTTATTATCAAATCCAAGAACTCTACCGTTGTCTTTTTGACAAATCAAATGATTAATATATGCCAAGTTATACCTAGTCACTATCGTTTTTCTATCTAAAACAAATCCCCAAACTTCAATACTTAATATTCCGCCGCCATTGCTTTCCCTCAGTTTAAATGTATTTTTTTTAATTAAAAACTCATTTTTTGACTTAATTTTTCTAACCATTATTTATCTTATCACAGCCATGCTTTTAAATTTCATACCTGAAAAAAATTAAGGGTAATGTCAGTTTTAGGAGTAATACAAATGATTATTAGCTTGAGGTATTTCCAATCGAAATTGTTAACTTGTTGAAAAAAGCCTTTTTCTAAAATTTAAAACAAAAAAGCGAAAAGATTTGATATCTTTTCGCTTTTTGATACTGCTTAAATAATTGGTAGGCTCGACTGAATTCGAATCAGCGACCCCTACCATGTCAAGGTAGTGCTCTAACCAACTGAGCTACGAGCCTAAAGAGCAAATTATATCACTTTCGCTGAGCTGATGTCACGCCTTTTACACTGTTGAGTTGTTTCATGGCTTGCGTGATCTCATCTAGACTATGAATTTCGATCGAAAACTGCATACTAGCCATGCCTTTACTACTTAGCGTATTCACCCCTACCACATTGATTCTAAGCTTTGAAAACACCTCTGAAATATCCCTTAGCAACCCGTGACGATCCACTGCCATCAAAGCGATTTCTGCTGAAAAAATTGAGTTCGACGAGGTATTTTCTGACCAAGCTGATTTAATAATCCGCTCTGGTGCGCGCAGCATTAATTGCTTCAGCGTTTGACAGTCACTTCGATGAATAGAAATCCCCCGTCCTCGCGTAATAAAGCCATTAATCTCATCGGGTGGAACGGGTCGGCAACACTTGGACAATTGCGTCAGTAAAGAGTCGACTCCCACCACTAATACATCGCTAGAATCCTTTTTCTTGCGACTCGGCTTAATCATTAAATCCACAATTGGCGTTGGCTCAATGACTAGCTCTTTCTCTTCTTTAGCTTCCTTAGCCTGAACCTTCGGATCACGTTCCGCTTGCGCATCGATTGCGTTAAACCAGGCCTTCACTTTTGAACGTGCGCGGTGTGAGGCTAAATAGCCTTTATCTGGCGATAACCAATCTCGGGATGGTCCACCCTCTTTCACTGTAATAATTTCGACTGTCTGACCACTGCGAAGTACCGTGTCGAGCGTCACCATCACGCCGTCCACTTTGGCACCCCGACAACGATGCCCAATATTGGTATGCACTGCATAAGCAAAATCGAGGGGCGTGGAGTTAGGATCAATCGCAATCACCCGCCCGAGTGGAGTTAATGCATAGACTTGGTCATCGATTGCTTGACCCTTTAACTGATCCCAGGCATCTTCTTTCCAAGCAATTAATTGCCGCGCCCAGGCGACTTTGCGCTCATACTCCTCGGCCGCACTAATGGCACCTCTTGAACCATGAGTAGAGCTTGGGCCATGACTCTGATTGGAGCCGCCCTCTTTATATTTCCAGTGCGCAGCGACCCCATACTCAGCCTGATGATGCATGGCCTGTGTTCGAATCTGAATCTCAAACGGCACCTCATCTACATCTTTAACCACCGTATGGAGTGATTGATAACCGTTCGGTTTAGGCCTCGCAATGTAATCATCAAACTCTTTACTCAGAGGTTGCCATAAATGATGAAAAATACCCAGCGCCGTATAACAATCTTTCACATCATCCACAATCACACGCACGGCACTGACGTCATACAAATGCGAGAAGTCGATATGCTTACCTTGCATCTTCCTAAAAATACTATAGATATGTTTAGGCCGACCATAGACCTCTGCAGAGATCTTATTCACAAACAGTTCGTTCTGAATTTTCCCAACAATATCTTCCACAAAACGTTGCCTTACCACCCGCTTACTATCGAGTAGGCTAGCAATTTCTTTATAGGCAACAGGATTTACGATCCGAAATGCTAAATCTTCCATTTCCCATTTAATCTGCCAAACCCCTAAACGATTTGCGAGTGTCGCATCAATCTCTAGTAACTCTTGCGCCCAACTCTCCTCAATTGGCAGTTTTTCTTTCGTCACCCATCTGAGCGTTTGTAGCCTGGCAACTAAATAAATAAATACCACTCGCAAATCTTGTGAGAAAGCCAACAGCATTTTACGCAGGCTCTCCGCTTGGCCACTTGCGGCTTTTGTTCTCGTTGAGTCCAGGGCCTGAAAACCCTTAATCAAGCGGGCTGGCTCTTCCCCCAAACGCTCGGTCAGTTTGGCAAGTGTGTCTTTACTCGTGAG
The DNA here is from genome assembly GCA_947448305.1 of Burkholderiaceae bacterium. Lineage (GTDB taxonomy): Bacteria > Pseudomonadota > Gammaproteobacteria > Burkholderiales > Burkholderiaceae > Polynucleobacter. The sequence goes on along the minus strand of CANFME010000153.1, from coordinate 948 downwards.
GTGTTCAATCGCAATCAATGTAGAACTGTCGAGCTCTAACATTCTCGCAATCAGAATCATGCCGGCTAGATGATCCGCAATCGGTTCATCAAACCAAGCATTGTCTTCTTTAATTTGGGATGGCATATTTCGTTTTACTGCAGAAAGATTTAAATCGGTCATACAACCAATTTAAACCAAAACCAAAAAGAGTTCAAAAAAAACCCCTAGCTTGCAAAAAACTTTTTAGCGATCGCAATTTGCTCAGGCAAAATAAAAGCTGGCGCATGCCCTGCTTGCTCAATTTCAACTGCAGAAACATAGGGATTACGACGGCACATTTCTTCAACAGTTGCAGGGGACAAGAGGTCAGATTCCACGCCGCGTGCGACTAAGGTTTTAATCTTAATACTGTCTAAACTCTTCCATAACGCTAATTCACCCGCAGCTGCCGTCATGGGATTTTGCGCCATCAAAGGCACAGAAATCTTAGGGTCATAATGCATGATCCACTGTTGGTCTTTTTGAATAATTTGTGGCAAATTCAAATGACGTAATTGTTCTTGGGTATGACGTCCAAAAGTTTCTGTTAGAGAATTGACGTAATGTAATGCCTCAGCTTGCGAACTAAAAACAACTGGCTTGCCGAGATAGCTCATGAGTCGAGTTAAAAAGGCAAATTCAATCCGTGGTCCCACATCATTTAAAAGTAAGCGCCGAACAGGCTGTTGCTCAAGACTAGCTAGTACCATCCCGATGAGCCCACCCATCGAAGTGCCAAAAAAATCCAATTGTTTCGGCGCAATCCGTGCAATCAAGGTCACGATATCACTCACGTATTGAGGCACCCCGTAATACATCGGATCTTTTAAAAAATCAGAGTCTCCTCGCCCCACCATGTCAGGACAAACCACGAAGTATTCCTCTGACATCGCCTGCGCTAAGGCAAAGAAATCGGTACCTCTACGG
>CANFME010000152.1 GCA_947448305.1 Burkholderiaceae bacterium | reverse complement strand
ATTGTTTGCGCTTGCTTCTGAAATTCCCGGATTTCAAAACGGAACAGGCGACACTCAATCGAGCCATTAAATAGTGGCGTACGCTTGGTTTCTTTCATGCGCATTTGTCCAGGCAAGCCCATATCCGCCGTCAAAATATCAATTTGCCATCCCGCAAACTCTTCTTTTAAATGCCGGCCAAACTTCGACAAAAACTCTACAAACATCGGATCTGTAAAGTTCTTCGGCAGTGGATCTCTCGCTCCACGCATTTTCTTTTCTGGCTCGACAAAGTCATAAGGCTCGTCCTCATGACGTGAGCCTCGTCCGCCCTTCAGTTCAATCCGCTCACCATAGGGGGGATTAAATAACATTACGCCAGGATTATCCGCTTTGGACTTAAAAGGAGATTTCACCATCAGAGCGTCTACCTGACGTACATTCGGCTGACCTGAAAGTCTAGCCATTCGCCAGTTATGGCGCACCACTCTGATCATTTGTTCATTAATATCGGATCCTGCAATATGCAGAGGTACTTCCTGAAAACGTTGCATTTCGAGTTGTGCAGCTTTCTTCAGTAATCTCCATAATTCTTGTTCTGTCTGACTTTGGAATGGCTTTAATCTTAAAAAACCAAAACCTTGATACACACCCACTAGATCCACACGACTGGGCTTGAACTTTAAAGTTTTATTTGATCCAGCAAAGTAAGCATCGCCACTCTTTTTTTCAAATCTATTTTTTGTCTTGCGGCCAGACGCTTCTTCTGGTTCTGCTCTTTGAACTCTTTTAGGAGTCGCTGGAATCAAATCTTGCGGCGTTGCTTTGACTTCTAAAGGTTTACCTGAATCGACCAAAATCGGAGCTGACCAAACCGGTTTGCTACTTGATGATTGTGGAGCATCTACTTTACTTTCTGTGTCATTAGACTCAGATAGATCAACAGACTGTGATGGAGGATCTAATGATTCCTCTTCTAAATCATCATCAGCATCTTGATGATTACGCAAAGAATCAGTATGTTCTTTTCGAACGGGCTCAACCCCCTGATCTTCAGGCTCTAACTCTTCCATCAAGCCAGCTCGAATTGCACCGGGTGGTATGTGTCTGGCGATTTGTGCCGCCTCGATCAAAAAGGTTCCACTACCGCACATCGGATCATATAAAGGTTGCTTCGCTTGCCAACCCGTGAAAGCTAATATACCAGCCGCCAGATTTTCTTTTAAAGGTGCTGCACCTTTTTCATCTCGCCAACCACGTTTAAAGAGTGCCTCACCCGAAGTGTCTAAATAAATAGAGATATGTGTCGCATCTAAAAAAGCCATAATTCTGACATCTGGTGTACCGGTCTCAATACTGGGACGCTCACCACACAAATCCCGAAAACGATCGCAGACCGCATCTTTAATGCGTAGCGTAATGAAATTCAAACTTTGTAAATTAGAGCGCTGTGCCGTGACGTCCACCCGGATGGTCTGACCTACTTCAAACCACTCTTCCCAGCTAAGTCCTTTTACAACCTTATAAATATCATCTTCTTTTTTATAAGGACAATGGATTAATTGCAAAAGAACTCTGGAGGCAATCCGACTATGCAAATTAATCGCCATCGCCAGACCCAATGTACCGCTGACCTCAATACCGCCACTTGGTTTAATTGGCGCGTCACCTAAAAAAACAGTCTTGATTGATTTAGCGAGAGGCGTTGCTTCAGGCTTACTCAGACCAAGCTGTTGCAACTCCTCTTCATCCATACAATGGGTTGTAATGGATACGAGTTCCTCATACAAGGGAACTTCTAGTCCTCTGGGACAAACAACAAAATATTTCAAACTAGATCTTTAATCAAAGTAAATCGTACAAACATCAAAAGGGTTTAATAATGACGAGGATGACAATCACCGTCAACAGTAATACAGGAACTTCATTAAACCAACGGAACCAAACATGCGACTTTGTGACTGTACCAGCTGCAAACTTTTTGACCATAGCTCCACACATATGGTGATAACCGATTAAAAAGATTACCAGTAATAGTTTTGCATGCATCCAGCCAGTACCAGGACTTCTGCCAACACCAAAATACAACCACAGAATCAAACCAAAAATTAAAGCTGGAATCATCAAAATATTCATAAAACGGTATAGCTTTTGTGCCATAGCGATCAAGCGTGCTTGCACTTGAGGATCTTTATCCATCGCCAAATTAACAAAAATTCTTGGTAAATAAAATAAACCCGCAAACCAAGAAGTAATAAAAATGAGGTGCAATACTTTGACCCATTGATAACCAATCATACCCATCTTTAACCCTTTAAATAATTATTTTTCTTAGGCCCCAAGAACCTATGTGACGAATGAATCCAACTTAAACCCGAATAGAACCATTTCCCTTAACGATATATTTCAGCGAAGTAAGCCCTTCCAAACCTACTGGCCCACGCGCATGCAACTTATCGTTAGAAATGCCAATTTCGGCCCCCAGACCGTATTCAAAGCCATCGGCAAAACGGGTACTAGCGTTGAGCATCACACTTGCACTATCTACCTCTTTTAAGAAGCGATCAGCAGTAATGGTATTTTCAGTCATGATGGCGTCCGTATGATGACTTCCATAGTGATTGATATGATCAATCGCCTCATCTAAGTTTTCAACAACTTTAATGGATAGAATTGGCGCTAAATACTCAGTTGTCCAGTCCTCTTCAGTTGCGTCTACTAAATGACTCATCCCATCAAAACCAGCCTGAGCTAACACGCCTTTTGTTTTGCGATCCACCCTTAATTCCACACCTTTGTCTTGATAGATCTTACACAATGGTGCCATGATTCTTGGAGCAATTTTGGCGTGCACCAGCAATGTTTCCATTGCATTACAAGGAGAATAACGTTGGGTCTTGGCATTATCACAAACCGTAATGGCTTTACTGATGTCCGCTTCTGCATCGACATAGGTATGACAAATACCGTCCAAATGCTTAATCATCGGTACGCGTCCATCTTGCATTAAACGCGCAATCAGACTTTTACCACCACGCGGCACAATCACATCAATATACTCGGTCATCGTAATCATTTCGCCAACCGCAGCGCGGTCCGTGGTTTCAATCACTTGCACACCATCTTCAGGAAGTCCTGCTCTTTGTAAGCAGTCTTGAATAATTTTGGCTAAAGCGGTATTGGATTCAATCGCTTCTGAGCCACCACGCAAAATTGTCGCGTTACCAGATTTAATGCATAAAGCAGCAGCGTCAATCGTCACATTAGGACGAGACTCATAAATAATGCCAATCACACCCAAAGGCACCCGCATTTGATGGATATCAATCCCAGTCGGACGACTACGATGATTCAGCACTTCACCGATCGGATCCTGGAGAGCTGCAATTTGCTCTAAACCTTCGATCATGCCGGTAATGGCTTTATCACTCAAAGTGAGGCGATCAATAAACGCTGCATCATGACCCGCTAACTTAGCTCTTTCGATATCCTTCAAATTCGCATCTTTTAAGAGAGGTATTTGCAAACGAATCGCCATACCCATTTGTAAAAGAGCTAAATTCTTTTGCTGTGGTGTCGCTTTCGCCATCGCCCGAGAAGCAGCCCTGGCTTTTTTGCCAATAAGGGTCAATTGCTCATGAATTTCTTTTAAATTCGTTGAGCTGGTTGTTGGTGATGACGCGTTATTTACGCTTGGATCAGATGAAGACATATAGGTTTAAAAATCGTCAATAAACTAGATACTCTTATTTTCCACTATTTAATACAAATTGACTAATTTCTCTATTAAGCTCGATAATTTAATGGTGTAAAAACCATAATGACTTGTTTTTACGCTCTCTAAGGCAATCCACATTTAATTAACATGAACTCATCAAAGAAAAAGAACACCAATGCAACTCCAGTAATGACACTTTCAGATGTGTTTGAAACATTAAAGGCTGTTGGTCGTGGAGATCAAGTAGCGCCAAAATGGGCTGGAAAAAAAGTTTATATTGGTTTTGAGGCGAAAGAATATTGGGAAAATATCGGGTTTAAAGGAGAGTGTTTGTAACTCTTACGAAACTTTATTCTTGTAAATAGTTTGATCTTATTGCCTAGTTATTCACACCCACCAATCAACATAGAAAACCATCACGAATTATTTGGAGCTAAAGTAGAGTTCACACCATACTCAATAATCAAAGAAAAAGCTTTAAAGTAGGGCTTTATTTTGTTAAAATTACATAAAACAGACCAACTAAAGGCAAAATATTATGATAATTGAGTTCAGTGTAGAAAATTGGCGCTCTATTAGGTCAAAACAAACTTTTAGTTTTTTAAAGTCATCGGGTGATGAGCTACTTTCATCAAATTGTTATAAACACCCTGCATATAAAGACTATTTACTAAAAGTGGCAGCATTGTATGGACCAAATGCAGGTGGAAAATCTAACATTTTGAGTGCGCTTGGCATTGTTGAGTCTATGGTACTGTTCT
>CANFME010000151.1 GCA_947448305.1 Burkholderiaceae bacterium | reverse complement strand
TCCATGCACTGCGATAAGAGATACCCTTAGTTTTTGCCCAAGCGCTTAATTTCATGAAAATAATATAGCACATTGAATCATAAAAGGCAATGTTTTTTTATACAGTTGTCAACCCCAGAACATGGTGGCACGCATTTAGATGCGCCAATTCATTTTGCAGAAAAAGGTTGGACGGTTGATCAAATACCTCTCGATTCTTTAACTGGTTATGCTGTGGTGATTAACGTCAGTGCCAAGACTCAAAATAATCCTGATTACCTCATTAGTCCTCAAGACTTGGTTGATTGGGAAAAAGCCAATGGTGCCATTCCGAAGGGAAGTATTGTTTTATTTAATACTGGATACGCTAAGCACTACCCAAAAAGAAAAGAATATTTCGGCACTGATAAAAAAGGTATGGAAGCCATCCCAGAGTTACACTTTCCAGGCATTTCAGCAGAAGCTAGTAATTGGCTAGTAGAAAATCGCTTACCAAAATCCGTTGGAATTGATACAGCTAGTATTGATTATGGACAGTCTAAAGATTTTCAGACGCACCGTATCCTACTAGGCAATAATATTTCTGGATTTGAAAATTTAACCAATCTCGATGCACTTCCTTTAACGGGTGCTTACATCGTCGCTTTGCCCATGAAAATTGCTGGTGGTAGCGGAGGTCCACTACGAATTGTTGCTGCCGTTCGACAAGATTAATATTTTCGAAGTTAAGATAAGCAGCATATTTCAGCTAGTATCTAGTATTAATAAGCAAGTAAAAACTAAAACTTGACTATTAGTATGAAAAAAAAGCTCCTAAAATTAGGAGCTTTGATAATCAAACCTTTAAGAAAAAATCAACTATTTACCAAGCAGGATTGAGTCCGTACTTTTTAATAATTGGCACTGCTTTTGGCGTTCTTAAAAAGTCCATCCAGGCCAATACCAAATCTTTACTCTTCGGAGTATCCATCAGTACAAATGAAAAAATGGTTGTACTGTTTAGTTCTGCAGGTAATGGTCCAGCATAATCTATTTTCGGTACAGATAATATTTCTGGAATTTGTTGTAGGGCAATCTCAATTTCACCACGCTCAACTAATGCCCCGACTGGCTCACCTTGCACAATTTTCAATTTTGGTTTTAAAGCTTCCGCAATGCCCATTTTTTCAAATAAAGCAGCTAAATAAACGCCACTCGGACCAGTTGAGTAACCAACGGATTTAGCATTAAGTAGCGCTTCTTTAGTGGATTGTGCAGTACTTAAATCAGGCTTTTTGGATCCTTTTGGAATTCCGACACCGATTGCTGATTTCACATAGTCTTGTCTTGTGCCATTAAGAAGTTTGCCTTCTTTCATGAGTTGTTCAACGTTAGTTGAAGACATAATCACTAAGTCGAATTTTTCACCCGCCTTAAGACGATTCATTATTTCGACGGTTGGTAACCAAAGCGTATTAATTTTTTTACCAGTAATTTTTTCAAACTCCGGTTGCATCTCTAAGTATGCGTCTTTGAACGCAACTGATGCCATCACATTCAGATCAGCAGCCATGATTGTTTGAGAAATAGTTCCAAACAAACAAAAACTCAAGACACTTAATAATTTGAAAATTCGATGCGACATATTGATCTCCCATATTTTATAAATTGAACGCTTTATTAATGTCCTACATGTAATGCATTTAAAAGTCTTGAAACCATGTTGTAAGCTGCAATCGTGGTCACAACCTCCAATACTTCTTGATCGTTATAGTTGGCACGAATGGGTTCAAACACCTCATCAGGAACCTGAATTTGTAATGTCATCTCTTCCGTTAAGCGAAGAACGGCCATTTCTAGATCGGTGAAAATTGAAGGGATTTGTGCAAAAGTTGGTGCCTTTAGAGCGTCGAGTTGTTCGTTAGATACTCCAGCTTTTAAGGCATGTGGCACATGAGCATCAAACTCATAAGGCGCACGGTTAATAATGGCAACTCGCAAAATAATCATTTCGCGGATTGATGCAGGTAATGAGTTTTTGTTACGAATTGCAGTTAATAAAGTCTCCCAACCATGCGCAATCGCTGGACTATTGAGTAAGGTTTGGTACAGGGGCGAGATTCTGCCTCTTTCTTTTAAGATATTCGCTTCGATTTCAGCTAGTTCAGGACGACTACCTGGCTCGACTGGGGAGATTCTTTTTTGCATGTCTAAAACCTTCTAAGTTCATACTTCTTATTAAAAGTAACCACTCACTCAAATATGGTTACTCTGGCTTAATATTTTTCGCTTTAATCAATTTAGTCCATTTAGCGATATCAGACTTCAGAATACTATCGAGTTCTTCAGGGCTAGATCCAACCGGTTCTGCACCAGAAGCTAATAGCTTCGATTTAGTCGCCTCATTCGCTAATGCTTTTTTCATTGCAGCATTGATTCGATCAATTTCTGCTTTGGGAGTACCAGCTTTAGCAAATAAAGCATACCAATTGTTAGAGTCCACACCAGGGATACCTAACTCTGCGAACGTTTTGACATCTGGCAAAACGCTACTGCGCTTCGGCGCGGCAATACCGATTACTTTTAATTTACCCGACTTGATATAAGAAATTAAACCTGGTATATCGCCAAAGAAACCGTCTACATGTCCGCCCATTACATCGGTAATTGCGGGAGCAGCACCTTTATAAGGTATGTGTAAGAAACGTCCCTTAGTGGAGTCAGCTAACTGCTCCATCGCTAAATGGGGCACACTGCCTGTACCAGATGATGCCATTGTCACGTCACGTTGCTTAGCTAGCGCCACGAATTCAACACCATTATTGGCAGGGCTAGCTGGATTCACGACAAGGGCCTCGACGTTATTCACCACCAAAGAAATAGCTGCTAAATCTTTTAAAGGGTTATAAGGAAGTTTTTCGTATAAGCCAGGATTTATAGCAACGGCTCCAGCACTGGTAAACCATAACACTTTTCCGTCCGCTGGGTTGGCTCCTAAATACTCAGCAGCAATTGCCCCATTCGCACCTGGTTTGTTTTCAACAATAATTTGCACACCTAGTTCTTTACCGAGTGGCTCTGCAATGGTCCTAGCCACAAAATCAACAGGTCCGCCAGGTGGGAAGGCAACAAGCATCTTAATCGAATTTGATTGGGCAAAAGCTGTCGATAAGCTCAGAGCCAAACCACATAAACCTAATTGAACAATTTTTTTATTAAACATTATTTTTCCTTTAATCACAACGTGCGGACATACCACCATCAATCACAATTTCTGTGCCTGTAATAAACCTTGATTCCTCTGAAGCTAAAAATACTGCGGCGTTGGCAGTATCACGACCATCACCCATAAAAGGTAAAGGGATTCTAGACTGACGCTGTGCCAAGAGTGCTTGTACATCGCCGCCCGATCTCTGACCAGCTAAACGCGTCTCAACCATTGGTGTATGCAATTGACCAGGCACAATGGTATTAACTCGTATATTTTGTTTTGCGTATTGAACTGCGACTACTTTCGAGAGTTGAATCACACCAGCCTTAGTTGCAGCATAGGCAACCTGCGCTGCTCCTGTCCAGCGCATACCAGAAGTAGAAGCCATATTAATAATCGAGCCTGAATTTGCAGCGACCATGTGTGGCAATACATATTTACAAGTTAAAAAGACACTCTTTAAGTTGTAATCTACCTGCGTATCCCAAACTTCCTCGGACATTTCGACAGGACCGCCTTTTGCTGAACCACCAACGTTATTCATCAAGATATCAATCTTGCCGTAAGTAGCAATACAATCCTTTACCATCTGCTCGATTGAAGCAGACTTTAAAATATCAACAATCCCTGTCTTGATTCTTGGCGCTAAGTCACCTGCTAGTTTTAAGGTCTCGTCTAATCTCGATTGATCTATATCCGTTGCAAAAACTAAAGCGCCCTCTTCTGCAAATCGAATCGCGCTCGCACGACCATTGCCCCAACCAGGACCTACTGAACCTGCGCCAGTTATTAATGCCACTTTGCCTGCTAATCTTCCTGTACTCATTGTTTTTTCTTTTAAAGTTAATTTAGATTGGATCTTATTGGGTCACGATTTTTTAAATAGAAGCACTAAACCCATAAAACTGCTCTGGATTTTTTACCATTATATGCTCGATTTTTTCTGCATTATCGGCAATCCTTGCGATAGAGTTCACAAGGACTCCGTCGTCTGGAATATGGTGATGATTAGGGTGTGGCCAATCTGTGCCCCAAACACAACGCTCAGTAAACTCATCCACTAAAGTTTTGGCAAAAGGGATACCGTCTTCGTAGGGAGGAATTTTAGAGATGCGGTCTAGACCACTTACCTTAACGTGAAATTTCGGATCTTTTAAGAGTTGTAATAAACCTTGAAAATCGGGATGATTAACACCAAGACTTGCATCAACTCTACCCATATGATCAATCATGACTGGTACTGCTGATTTTTTTAACTCACTGCTTAATGAATGGACCAAGCTAGGTTCAAAATGAATTTGTAAGTGCATTCCTAAAGGTTCGAGACGATGCGTTAATGCCAGAATATCTTCCATCGAATCTTTGGTT
>CANFME010000150.1 GCA_947448305.1 Burkholderiaceae bacterium | reverse complement strand
GCGCGAGCTGCATAAACTGCTGCAGTGTAACCTGCAGGACCTGAACCTAATATAAGGAGCTTTACGTGTTTGATTGTTTTATCTGTCATAAGTATATTTTATTAGATTTAGTAATAATTTTCACGATTCTATGAACCAAATTCAAAATACCCATCTATTTGTTAGGTGGGATTTTCTGCTTTTAGGGCATGATGCAGTTTACAATGACTAAATGGGACTAAATTCCGTTCAAAGACCTAACATTAACAAAAAATCCGCTCTGAATGAGGGATCATATTCTTCGCCGTCCGAAAGTAAAGATAAATTTAGTAAGTTAATGGTTGAAATCAAATGGTTTCTGTCCTTAGCTGCCTGTATTGCTTTACTGCTGGTTTTGGTTTCCTATCAGCAGCAGGATCCTAGCTGGTCAAATAATTCCGGTGGGGAAATTAAGAATATTGGTGGTAAAGCTGGCGCTTATATTTCTGACTTAATGTTGTATGTTTTTGGGGTATCCGCCTACTGGTGGGTGGTTTTGTTTGCTCGGCGCGTGACTCAAGGTTGGACAAAAATCGCTAATCCTGAGTGGTTACAAGAAGAGCAGGAAAAATCCCAGACACAAGATCAAAAAAATCATCAAGATGCGATTATGGTGAGATGGCTTGGTTTTTTGATGACTTTGCTTTCGAGTGTCACATTAGAGTCAATTCGGTTACATAGCTTAACAGTCTCCCTACCGAATCATCCGGGTGGTGTGTTAGGTGAAATGATTGGTGATCCCTTGCAAGACCTTTTGGGGTTTACTGGCTCAACACTTTTTTTACTATTCATCTTTTTTTCTGGATTATCTTTATTTTTGCACTTCTCCTGGTTGTCCTTTTCAGAAAAGGTGGGCCGGTTTCTCGAAGTTTCGTTTTTAGGACTTAAAAATAAGCGGCAAGACGTTGAAGATCGGAAAATCGGCGAAGTTGCAGCGGTGGAAAGAGAAGAGTTTGTAGAAGATGAATTAGAAAAGTATGTTGAAGAAGAGCCTATCCAGATTGTTCGACAAACCGCGAAGATTGAAATCAGTGATCGAGTTGTTCGAGAAAAACAAAAAAACCTCTTTGAGGAACTCCCAGACTCTGAATTACCGCCTTTAGCATTATTGGATGAAGCGCCCGGTAGGCAGGAAATGATTTCTGCAGATACTTTGGAGTTTACATCGCGCTTAATCGAGCGAAAATTAAAAGATTTTGGGGTTGAGGTCAAAGTGATTGCCGCTTATCCAGGCCCAGTCATTACTCGGTATGAGATTGAACCTGCTGTTGGAGTAAAAGGTAGCCAGATTGTAAATTTAAGTAAAGATCTCAACCGGGCTTTGGGTACTCAAGCTTTGCGTGTAGTAGAGACGATTGCTGGTAAAACCTGCATGGGACTCGAAGTACCAAATCCAAAACGTCAGATGATTAGCCTGTCTGAAATTCTGAGCTCACAAGTTTATAACGGCAGCTCATCACTCTTAACCCTAGCATTAGGAAAAGACATCTCGGGTCAGCCGATGGTTGCTGATTTAGCCAAAATGCCCCATTGTTTGGTTGCAGGTACTACTGGTTCGGGTAAATCCGTGGGTATTAATGCCATGATTCTGTCTTTACTATTCAAAGCAAAGCCAGATGAAGTGAGACTGATTTTGATTGACCCAAAAATGTTAGAAATGGCGATGTATGAGGATATCCCTCATCTATTAACGCCTGTGGTAACCGATATGAAACAGGCTTCCAATGCTTTACAGTGGGCGGTAAAAGAAATGGATCGCCGGTACAAGCTGATGAGTAAATTTGGGGTTAGAAATCTAGCTGGTTTTAATAAAAAGATTGCCGATGCTCAGGCTGCTGGCACGCATTTATTTAATCCCTTTAGTCTCACACCAGATGATCCTGAGCCCTTACAAAAAGCCCCAACCATTGTCATCATAATTGATGAGTTAGCCGATTTAATGATGGTCGTCGGTAAAAAGCTAGAGGAGCAAATTGCTCGGATTGCACAAAAAGCCAGAGCGGCCGGCATCCATTTAATTCTCGCTACTCAACGCCCGAGTGTTGATGTGATTACAGGTTTAATTAAAGCAAACGTACCTACGAGACTTTCTTTTCAAGTCAGTAGTCGTATCGACAGTCGCACGATTCTAGATCAACAGGGTGCTGAGGCACTATTGGGTATGGGTGATATGTTGTTTATGCCGCCAGGTAGCGGCCATCCACAACGTATGCACGGTGCTTTTGTATCGGATGACGAAGTACAGAGGGTAGTCAATTGGCTCAAGGAAAGAAGTGCTGCTAACTATATTGATGAAATCATCGATGGTAGTAGTGATGAGGGAGTTGACGGCGCTAGTGGGGAAAGTGGTGGGGAATCCGATCCTTTATATGATCAAGCCGTTGCAATCGTCCTGGAAAATAAACGCGCATCTATTTCACTTGTTCAACGTCATTTAAGAATTGGCTATAACCGAGCAGCAAGGTTACTTGAAGATATGGAACGATCAGGACTGGTATCGAAAATGTCAGGATCCGGCACTAGAGAAATCTTGGCACCTAGATCAGATCATCTGTAAAACTAAAGTGCAAAATAATATTTCCATGAAAAATTACCTTAAAACTACTTTTTTATTTTTTAGTACTCTGATGCTAATGAATACTGCCTTTGCGCTCGACGGTGTAGATCAGCTCAAGCTATTTACTAAAAACGTGCAATCCGCACGTGGTGAGTTTTTACAGCAACAAATTGCCAACCAGTTAGGGCCAGATAATAAGCCCAAGATATTGCGACAATTCTCAGGCCAATTTAGTTTTGTAAGGCCGGGTAAGTTTACTTGGACTACCTTGAAGCCTTATGAGCAAAAATTAATTTCAGATGGTAAGCAATTAATTATGTGGGATAAGGATCTAAATCAAGTTACTTATCGCCCGGCAAATAAGGCTTTAGCAACCACCCCAGTAGCAATTTTATTTGGTAATACTCAGTTGGAAGAATACTTTGAGCTCAATAGCGTTGGTGAAAAAAATGGTATTTTCTGGGTTGAGCTAATTCCAAAGAGTCAAAAAAAAGGCAGTGATGATTTACCCTTTAATAAAATCGGGATTGGGATGAAAGATAATTTGCCCCTAGCAATGGAGTTAAGAGATGCTTTGGATAACACTGTCTTACTTACCTTCTCTCAAGTAAAAACGAATCAAACGATGAGTAATGATGAGTTTAGTTTCAAAGTTCCACCCAATGCAGAAATACTCAACCTAAAATAATGCCTACTAATTTTTAATTTAAAAAATATTCATGATTGATTCACAATTACTTCGTAAAGATATAAATCTGGTTGCCACGCGCTTAGCTGGACGTAAATTTGTACTAGATACTGAAAAATTCTCAGATTTAGAAAATGTCCGAAAACAATTGCAAGCCGCGACCGAAGATCTGCAAGCTAAACGAAATCAGCTAGCTAAAGCAATTGGTATGAAAAAGGGCAAAGGTGAAGATGCAACGACTGAACTAGCCCAATCTAATCAAATTAATGACGATTTAAAAATTAGTGCTGAACAGTTGGAATCACTGCAAACTCAAATTCAACAGTTTGTGATGGGTATTCCGAACTTACCCCATGAGAGCGTGCCTCTTGGAAAAGATGAAAATGATAATTTAGAAGTAGCTCGCTGGGGAGTTGTGCCAAGCTTTGATTTCCCAGTAAAAGACCATGTGGACTTAGGTTCATTGTATGGGCTTGATTTTGAATCAGCCACCAAAATTACTGGATCTCGTTTTGTCATATTACGTGGTCAAATTGCCAAACTTCATCGCGCTTTAGCCCAATTTATGTTGGATTTACATACTGAGCAACATCAGTATGAAGAGATCAATGTGCCATTCATTGTCAATTCAGAGAGTATGCGAGGCACCGGTCAATTGCCAAAATTTGAGGAAGATTTATTTAAAGTTCCCCGCAAAATGGGTGGTGTTGAAGAGGGTGAGACTGGTGAAGCCCGCATTGAAAACTTCTACCTAATCCCTACAGCAGAAGTTCCTGTTACGAATATGGCGCGTGATGTGATCTTTAGCGAAGATCAACTACCCCAGAAATTTGTAGCGCATACGCCTTGCTTTAGATCAGAAGCGGGCAGTCACGGTAGAGATGTACGGGGAATGATTCGTCAACACCAATTTGAAAAAGTAGAGCTGGTACAGTTGGTGAAACCCGATGATTCATTGACGGCACTTGAAGAATTGGTCGGTCACGCCCAAGCAGTTCTAGAAAAATTAGAAATTCCCTATCGAAAAGTGCTACTTTGTACTGGGGATATGGGATTTGGTAGTGCGAAGACCTATGATTTAGAAGCTTGGATCCCCTCTCAGAATACTTACCGTGAAATTAGTTCATGTTCGACAATGGGCGATTTTCAAGCGCGTCGGATGCAAGCTCGTTTTAAGGTTGGCCAAGCCAAACCCCAATTAATCCATACCTTAAATGGCTCAGGATTGGCGGTGGGTAGATGTCTCGTGGCGTTGATGGAAAATCACCAACAATCCGATGGCAG
>CANFME010000149.1 GCA_947448305.1 Burkholderiaceae bacterium | reverse complement strand
CAAACTAGACAATCATCCATCAGGTCGCCATTTTCTTCATATTCCAGGACCAAGTCCAGTACCGTCAAGGATACTTAGAGCGATTAGCTATCAAACGATTGACCACCGTGGTCCAGAGTTTGGGGTGTTTGGTTTAGAGTTGCTAAAAAAAATCCGATTGCTATTTAAGAGCGATGATCCTGTGATTATTTATCCTGCTTCAGGAACAGGGGCTTGGGAAGCAGCCCTCGTGAACACACTCAACCATGGTGATACCGTCCTCATGTATGAGTCAGGACATTTTGCTTCACTTTGGCAACGTCTTGCCCAAAGAATGGGGCTAAAAACTGAGTTTATTTCTAAACCAGGTCTCGAAGGTTGGCGTGGTGGCGTAGATGCGAAAGCGATTGAAGAACGCCTCAAAGCAGATCCAAACCACATCATTAAAGCCGTTTGTGTCGTACACAATGAAACATCCACTGGTGTCACTTCAGATGTTGGGGCAGTAAGGGCAGCAATGGACGCAGCGAATCACCCAGCCCTGCTCATGGTCGATACGATTTCAGGCTTAGGCTCAGCAAATTATGAGCATAGCGCTTGGGGAGTAGACGTTACGGTAAGCGGTTCACAAAAAGGCTTAATGCTGCCACCAGGTCTGAGCTTTAATACGATTTCGCAAAAAGCGATCAATACAAGTAAAACAGCAACCCTGCCAAAAGCATTTTGGGCTTGGGATGAAATCTTAGAAGCCAATCAAACAGGCTATTTCCCAACAACGCCGGCTACTAACTTACTGTATGGACTATCCGAAGCGATTGATATGATCTTAGAAGAGGGTCTGGACAATATTTTTGCTCGGCATCAAAAACTAGGTTTAGCTTGTCGCGCTGCAGTTGAAGCTTGGGGTCTTGAAATTCTTTGTCAAGATCCGAGTGTTTATTCTCCTGTAGTTACTAGTGTCTTGGTACCTGATTCGGTTGATGCAGATGCACTGCGTAAACTGATTCATGAAAAATATAATTTATCTTTAGGCACAGGTCTTGGCAAACTTAAAGGTAAAGTATTCCGTATCGGCCACCTAGGCGACTGTAATGAATTATCTTTGCTTGCGGCCCTGTCTGGTTGTGAGATGGGTTTAGCTGCTTACGGTTATTCTATCAAGGCAAGTGGCGTCGTCGCTGCGCAAAATATCTTACGCTAAGAAGTTTCAACTATTGAATTTCAATTACTGGATTTCAACTACCAATTTGAAGGTAGTTGAAATTAATAAAGTCCTTTGAAAATCTTTTTAAACGATTTTCATTAGGCTAAATAGGCGCCACCATTGGCATGGATGGTTTGACCGGTGATGTATCTCGCCTTGGGTCCACATAAAAACTCAACTAAATTAGCAACTTCTTCAATTGAACCTCGACGACCAAAAAGCGTTTTATTTTTGCCGTGATGTTCTGGAGTTCCGCTTCCAGCACTCTCCCCACGAACCGTATCGATTAAACCAGGCACTACACAATTTACCGTAATACCAAACTCACTTAAATCATGCGCAAGCGCACGAGTCAAACCGATAATACCCATCTTTGCAGTTACTACATGCGCTCTTTCTTTAGAGCCCGTATGCGCAGATAAGCCACCAAAATTAACAATCGAACCCATTGAGGACTCTTTCAAATAAGGCAGTGCTGCCTTTGAACATAAATAAGCACCATCCAAAATGGTACTCATCACTTCACGCCAGTCTTCCCATTCCAACTCTGCAAACGGGGTATGTCTTCGAAGCGCTGCATTGTTAATCAATATATCAATTTTCCCAAAAGCCTTGACGGTTTCTTCGATAAGTTTTTTTGCGCCTTCTACATTACTGATATCAGCGGAAATGCCTACTGCTTTGGCGCCAGTGCCAAGTTGATTAATTTCATGAACTAATGCGTCCATCTGCTCGCTGTGGGAGCGGGCATTAATGACTACATGGGCGCCCTCTTTTGCCAGAGAAATCGCAATTGCCCTACCAATATTTTTGACAGAACCCGTCACAATCGCCACGCGGTCTTGCAGTAATTTTGTTGTCATTCTCTATCCAAAAATAAATTATTGCGCTAGTTGAGCAGCAGTTACAGTTGTGGTCGCACGGATACCTTTAATTTGCTCCAAAGCTTGATTAATTTCCGGCAAATTCCAACCACCGTACATGCAATTAGCTTTGAATTTTTGTTCTAAAGTATCAATCGACATAGGTTCGTCTTTTCCTCCCCGGAAATGTCCCTGATAAGCTTCTAACACTTCGCCATTTTTGAGTGTTACTTTTAAATGGCCGATAAATTTTTTAGGATAAGGATTATTGGGATCAATTTTGTAAGAAATTTTATTAGTTAACTCACGAATCTTCGGATCGTGCACAACACTTTCTTCATAGTCAATTAAACCCGCATCATCCCGAATCATACCAACCGCAATCGCGTAAGGAATACTAAATTTAGCAGCGTAGCCATTAGGTGGATTTCTCTTGTTATTGAGAGGCTCCCATAAGCGGTGCACAATCCCTTCGGCCGTATTACATTCAATACTTCCGATATCCTGTGTTTGCAATCCTTCTGCAACAAGTTTACGCGCGCAATCAATGTAAGGATGGGCCATGGTGCCACATGCGTAAGGTTTAAATGCCATATCCGCACAAAGCCATTTAGTACCAACACCGTCTAACATCTCATCAAATTGATTGTCGTCTTGATTGGCAAAAGCATGGAAAAAACCATGCTCCCCTTCAAATAATGTTCTTGGGCCAGTAAATCCCTCTTGCGCGAGACGTGCAGCCCTGTAACCAGAGTGAGCTGCCCAACCAGGATGCATTCTTTTTGTCCAAGTTCCCTCAGCTAAGTATTCAATAATGCCAGAGGCCATACTACCGACAATCCCTAAAGCGTTTACCCACTGTTCTTTGTTTAACCCAAGAGCACTTGCCACGCCAGCGGCAGCACCAATCGCACCAAACACCGCGGTTGGGTGAAAGCCTGCTTTATGAACAAGTTTAGGTGCTACAGAACATAGTCGGCACATCACTTCTGAACCAATTGCAATCCCGCGAGCCAGATCACTACCAGATAAGCCATGCTGCTCGCAGGCAGCCAGAACTGCAGGAACAATCACCGCTCCAGCATGAATCGGTCCACCTTCAAAGGTGTCATCGTAATCTTCACCATGCGTCGCTGTGCCATTAACAAAACAAGCTGTAAAAACATTGCCCTTTTGTGCATGACCAATCACGGTACACTGACCCGCCTCAAATGTTGCGCGAAATGATGCGCCAACATAATCCGCATGCCGAGCAGCCACACACAAGCCAGCCACATCAATGATGAGAGAATCAACTAAGATTTGAACTTCTTTTGGTAATTCTTGTGGCATATCAATAAATGCCTGAGCCAAGAGTTCTGAGACGGTGATAGTAGGTATATTTTTCATCATTATTCCGCCGTAATGTTGCTATCTTTAGCTACTTTTGTCCAATGAACGACTTCTTTTGTCATGTAATCTTCAAATTGCTCTGGGGACATTGGCATTGGCGTTAAAGCTTGCTCGACAAAAAACTTTTTTACATCTGCTTGGGCGAGTAATTTATTTACTTCAGAATTGATTTTTTTCTTGATATCTTCTGGCAATTTAGCAGGGCCTACTAAGCCATACCAAGTTAAACCTTCAAACCCTTCAAAGCCTGACTCTTTAAACGTTGGCGTATCTGGTAATAAGGAACTTCTAGTATTTCCAGTAACAGCTAGCGGAATTAACGTACCGTTACGAATATGTGGCATGGCAGCAGATAAGCCAGGAAAAATCACTTGAATTGAGCCGCCAACTGAATCAGTAAAGGCTTGACCAATACTTTTATAAGGCACCATTAAAGCGGGCATAGACGCCGCAAATTTAAACTGCTCCATGAGCAAATGATTTAAAGTGCCAATCCCAGAGGTCCCGTAATTCAAAGGCTGTTTTTTAGAGTACGCGACTAATTCTTTGAGGTTTTTAACTGGCACACCCTTTGCCACCACAATCACATTTGGCGTACCACCAAACATAGCGATTGGCGTAAAGTCTTTGACTGAGTCATAAATATTTTTCTTAACCGCAGGATTAGTCCCGTGTGTTGCTACGTAACCAATCATGAGCGTATATCCATCTGCCGGCGCACGCATAGTCAGTTTAGCCGCGATGGCACCTCCAGCTCCAGCTTGATTATCAATAATAAAAGACTGCCCCATTGATTGGCGCATTTTATCAGCCATGAATCTGCCAACAATATCCACGCCACCACCGGTTGCTTGGGGTGCAATCACTTTGACAGGTCGGTTAGGATAATCGGTTTGAGCGATTACTAGAGAACTCGTGCCTAACAGTAATGCAAAAATAAGCAACATTTTAGGGAATCGAAGGTTTTTTATCATTCTTATTTCATTTCATTATTGTGGGTTAATTCCAGCTATTTTAGCGATGCTTTGATACTTAGTGATTTCTTCTCGCACAAACTTGGTAAACGCCGTTTGACCCATTGATTTCACTGTAATTCCAGCCGTATTAAAAGCT
>CANFME010000148.1 GCA_947448305.1 Burkholderiaceae bacterium | reverse complement strand
TATCCATCAATGTAAGGAGACACCATGTTTGCTTCAAAAATTATTAAAAATAAATTTTCTTTAACCTGTCTTAGTTTGGCCGCTCTGAGCCTGACTTGGAGCAGTGTTTCTTTTGCGCAATCAACGAATGATTTTCCCAATAAACCGATTCGCTTAGTCGTTGCATTTGCTCCAGGCGGCTCAACTGATATCGCAGCGCGGATTCTGGCGCAAAGTTTGACCGGTATTTTAAAAGTGCCTGTGTTTGTAGAAAACAAACCGGGTGCCGGCGCAAGTATCGGTACGCAATATGTCGCCAATGCAGCGCCTGATGGCTATACCTATTTAGTGACTTCACCATCTTTTATTGTGAATCCTCTGACAATGGGGCCAACAGCAGGCTATTCTCCCGATAAAGATTTTGCTCCCGTATCGATTCCAGCGACTCAACCAATGGCAGTGGTGGTGAATGAAAAAATCCCAGCAAAAAATTTAGTGGAATTAAAAGATTTGAGTCTGAAGAAAGATTTGTCCTATGCCACAGCTGGTAACGGTACTCCACCGAATTTGACTTGTGATAACTTGTTTCGTCAATACTGGAAAGCCGATGTAACCCATATCCCTTATAAAGGATCTGGCCCTGCATTGATAGCCTCTGTTAGTGGTGAGACGCCCATCTTTTGTGGAGCGGTTGCTGGTGTCTCGCAATTTGTAAAACAAGGCAAAGTAAAAGTAGTAGCCGTTTCCAGTGATAAGCGTTTACCATCGATGCCAGATTCACCGACTTTTGCTGAGCAGGGTTATCCAGAGATTAAGGATGATTTGTGGGTAGGGGTATTTGCTCCAGCAAAAACACCCAAAGAAACCTTATTAAAAATGAATCAAGCAATTAGTCAGGCCATCACATCAAAAGATGTACTTGAGAAGCTAGATCAAAATGATTTTATTACGGTGGGCGGCACGCTTGAGCAAACAGTCGAGAGCGTACAAAAAGATTTGGCGCGTTGGGACAAAACGGTGAAAGCGATTAAAGCACAGCCTCAAGCTAAGTAAGCAGATGTTCAATGATTCACGTTGGAAGAAAAAATCTTATGTATAAAAAGACGCTAATGGAAAAGTACAAAATTTTGAAGGGCTCAGTACAGGGGCTCTTCTTTTTACTTAGCTTGATGCTAGTAAGCCCTGCAATCCTTGCACAAAGTTTACCTCCTAATTTTCCAGATAAACCGATTCGTCTAATTATTACTACTCCAGCAGGCTCAGGCGTTGATGCAATTGGGCGGGCGCTTGCCCAAGGATTGACTGAAATCACGCGTCAACAAGTCATCGTGGATAACCGCGCTGGCGCCGGCGGTATTATTGGGGCAACGGCGATTGCGAATGCTGCACCAGATGGCTATACCATCGGTATTGCAGCCACCGCACATATTGTTTCACCGCTCTTACAGGCGAAACCTGCTTATCACCCGATTAATGATTTCACGCCCATTGCGCAGTTGACGGTGATTCCTAATATTGTGGTGACCTCCTTAAAAAATAATGTCAAAAATCTAAAAGATCTGATTGATCTCACCAAGAGAAAACCGGATGAAATTAATTATGGATCCCTTGGCGACGGTACTGCGTCACATCTATCTGCTGAGATCGTCAATCGGAGTATGGGGATGAAAACGGTGCATGTGCCGTATCGCACGATTGCCGACTCTTACACTGGACTTTGGTCTGGTGATGTCCAATATGAGGTGTATTTGATGCCGTCAGCATTGCCTTTATTCCAAGGTGGTAGGGCTTTAGCTATCGCTAATACTGGGCGCACAAGAAGTCCTGCCTTGCCGGATGTGCCTACCGTTAGAGAACTGGGTTATCCAGAAGCTGAGTCAGAAATCACGATAGGAATCGTCGCTCCTAGTAATTTATCGCCAGCGCTCGTGCAAAAATTGCATCAACTGATGGTTGAAGCCATGAAACTGCCTGATGTTCGAGAAAAAATGAGTAAGCAAGGTGGTCAGCCCAGCCCAGAGTTGGATACAAAAGCCTATGAGCAAAGATTGAAGCTCGAGTATGAGACCTATAAAAAACTGATTTCAACGATTGGACTAAAGCCGCAATAAGAAACTATTGCTGAGTTATTGCGTAAGTCAATTTTACTAGCCTTTTTAACTTTTCTTGATTAAATAATAAAAAAGTGAGTTCGTTTTGATTTTCGAAAAAAATACCCCCATCCCCATGGCTGATGGTCTTGAGTTAATGTGCAATGTCTTTCGCCCGGATGCGCCGGGTAAGTATCCAGTCATTATGTCTTTTGGTGTTTATGGCAAAGATGTTCATTTTGAGGATGGCTTTAATCCACAATGGAAAAAATTAAAAGCAGTTTATCCAGAAGTGGATCAAGGTGAGTCTACGGGTGAGTATTTACGTTGGGAGGTTCCTGATCCGCAAAGGTGGGTTCCGGATGGATTTGTTATCGTGGTGGTGGATAGCCGTGGTAGTGGGATGTCGCCGGGCTATCTAGATTTATATTCTCCCCGTGAGACGCAAGATTATTATGAAGCGATTGAGTGGGCTGGCGTGCAATCTTGGAGTAATGGCAAAGTTGGCTTATCAGGCATTTCTTATTTAGCGATTAAGCAGTGGCAAGTCGCTGCCTTGCAACCACCTCATTTGGCAGCGATGATTCCTTGGGAAGGTGCTGTTGATCACTACCGCGATTTACTGAGGCACGGTGGGATTTTAAGTAATTCTTTTACACAAGCCTGGTGGCCGAGGCAAATTTTAGCCAACCAGCATGGTAATGGTAAAACGACCCATATCGATCGCCAAACCCAAAAGATTACCACGGGAGAGCCTTTACCTGAAGAGCAATTAATGGGTAACCGCGCTGATTATCCAGCAGAGATTGCTAAGCGCTCCTTATGGGATGCTTGGTTTAGTGATCATACGGCTAGGTTAGACAGAGTGAACGTTCCTTTATTAAGTGCTGCTAATTGGGGTGGGGCAGGGATCCATCTGCGAGGTAATTTCTCGGGCTATTTAGAAAGTGCTTCTAATGAAAAATGGCTCTTTGCTCATATTGGTACGCACTATGAAAGCTTTTATTTGCCGCATTATGTGGCGATACAAAAACGCTTTTTTAATCATTATTTAAGGGGTGAGGAGAATGGTTGGCAGGATGAGCCGAGAGTCCAGTTAGCTATTCGACGCGTGGACGGAACTGCTGTAATGCGTAAAACTTCACATTGGCCAGTGCCAGGAACTGAGTGGCAAAAATGGTATCTCGATGGTAAGAACCTAAGTGTTAGTAATCAGTTGAATCAAGAGGAAAGTCATGTCGCCTATCCAGCACTAGGTGATGGTGTTTCGTTTCGATCGCCAGCCTTTGCAGAAGATACCGAATTTACTGGCAATATAAAATTAAAACTATTTGTGAGTTCATCAACCACCGATATGGATGTATTTGCTGTCTTGCGATGCTTCGATCCAGCGGGGCGCGAGGTCGAATTTATTGGTGCGCACGAAAACGTGCCGGTAGCTTGTGGTTGGCTGAGAGCCTCTCATCGTAAATTAGATGCGACTAAATCTTCAGAATATCAACCGTATCATAGTCATGATCAGATTCAAAAACTAGAACCTGATCAGGTCTATGAATTAGACATTGAAATTTTGCCGACCAGCTTGGTTTTTCCAAAAGATTACACTCTTGCAATTACCGTTATGGGCCGTGATTTTAATTTTAATCCTCAAGGCAGAATCCTCCATAACAATCCCCACGATCGAAACCAAACAGAGTTTGGGGGAGTGAGTCGAGTTTATACGGGAGGCGTTTACGAAAGTTACCTATTGATGCCACTTATCAGGGAGTGATAAGAAAGTTGAATTTTAAAAGGATTTGTAAAAATTCTTTACTCCTTGGATTAGGAGGGTTTCAGTGGATGATATTTACAGAATTTCCATGGAAAAATTTACGGAAGTAAGCTTTTAATCCCCCGTATGGGGGATAAATAAGCATTACTTTTATTAATCTAACTATTTTTTTTTTTACTCTAGATAAGTACTTAGCTAAAGTGTATAGTTTTATCAATAAACATATAACTTTAACTTTTGCGGGCTTTTCCAATGAAACTAACCAAACTAAGACTGATTTTTTCTTTAGTCCTTACTCTGATTTCCTTTCAAACCTCGGCTACTGATTTACAAGATATTAAAGCTAAGGGTGAAATACGGCACCTTGGTATTCCTTATGCAAATTTTGTCACTGGAGCAGGTGATGGCTTTGATGTCGAACTGATGCAAGGTTTTGCAAAGCACATTGGCGTCAAGTATGTATTGGTTTATACGGATTTTTATTCTGTAGTTAAAGACCTCTTGGGTAAAAGTGTTTCGATTAACAATGGTCAAGCAGTCTTAGAAGGTAATTTCCCAGTCAAAGGGGATGTGATATCCACGGGATTTACTTACTTACCTTGGCGTGAACAGATCCTCTTGTTTTCTGAACCGACTTTTCCTTCACAAGTGGTTTTGATTGCAAGATCAGACAGTGCGATTAAACCGATCCAATCTTCCAAAAATTTAGCCAATGATGTCGTCGAGACAAAAAAATTGATT
>CANFME010000147.1 GCA_947448305.1 Burkholderiaceae bacterium | reverse complement strand
TTCCCAAACTACGGGATATCCGAGTTCTTTTATTGTGGGAAATTTATCATAAGGTGGCGGCGACCTATTTTCAGCAAGAGAGGCTAAAAAACGAATTTGGCCACCCTCTAAAAGTGCTCTTGCAGAAGCAAGTCCTGCAACGCCTACTTCTGCATGTCCACCAGCAACCAGCAATGCCACATTTGCGCCTGCTCCAGTAACGGGAATACTTGCCATATTCAAATTTGCGCCACTTAAAAATGTTTGCGCACCAACCCACCAACTTTGCCCAACACCTGCAGTTGCTAAATTAACTTTTCCAGGATTGGCTTTACTATAAGTTATAACCTCTTGAGCTGTATTGAATTTTAGGGTGCTTTTATTGGACCCTATTAAAATCGGGAAAAAAGTTGCAACCGCTCCAAATTGCGTAAAGTTGTTGTAGTCAAGATTCGAGACACCTTGAAGTTTGTTCGTAATGATTGTTGCAGAAGCGATCCCAAGCGTATAGCCATCGGGCTTAGATTGATGAATTTCACGATAACCAATGGCACTCCCCGCTCCTGGCCTATTTAAGACTGTGACAGGTTGGCCAAGAATACGAGATACTCGATCCATTGCTGCACGGGCCAAAACATCGCCATCAGCTCCTGCTTCCAGAGGAACAATGAAAGTAATTGGTTTTATTGGAAATTTTTCTTGTGCATTTCCATGAATCGAAAAGAATAGACCCAAAATAAAACTGAATAAATTTACTCTTGAATTAAATAAATAATGATGCATATTTGTCTCCTATTTTTTTATTTAATATTACATCTTTTTTTTAGTAACTTTAGAGGATATTATGCGATGTCAGAAAAATTAATAAAAAAAACTATCCCTGACCTTGTGGACAGGGATAGTTTTGTTGCAAATGGTCAAGGATTTGAAATGGTATTTTGATCCATCGTAATTGCAGTCTGGGACAATAATCTACCAACGATGACTGAGTTTGCTCCAACTGTAACTGCCGTTCCAGTTAGGATCACTCCATTAAAAGTTGATGTTGCCCCAATAGTAAGTCCTGATTTAATTAACCAAAAAACATTTTTAGCGACTGCCCCGCCAGTTAATGCGATGTTTGTATTTGCTCCAGTGGTGAGTCCACTAGCAACTTGAATAATCCACACATCATTTGGTCCGCCATTTAATGTGAGGGTTGTATTCACAGATAAATTCAAACTACCTGGTGCGCTATATAAGCCAGGAGCAAGTATCAAACCATCTAAATTACTACTGGCTAAAACAATAGGATTAGGCCGTGCTGCAGCATCATTATAGGCAGTAATCATATCGTCTGATGTACTACTTACGTAATCAGGGGAAGGTGGCGCGTAATCAAAAGCATACACTTTACCTACAACTTGGCTCGCTGTTGCAAATGCTCCAGAAGGATCTGGAATTAAAGTAAATCCCGTGGTAATAGCGGTATGCGTTACTCCAGGACCAACCCCAACATCTCCAGTAATTGCTGAATCAGGGCTACTCGATAGGCCAGTACCAGCATACAAGACAAAGTTCCCTGCATTGCCAAGCCCAACTGGAGCTGGTCCAGCACCTGAGACTGTGACGGTTACAGTATAAGAAGCAGTTGATGCATCACTAGCAGTTACTAAATAAGCCACAGGATTTGTAAAGTTATTTGCTGTGGTTCCACTTACTTGAGCTGTACCACCAACGCTGACGGAAGAACCGTCAAAAGTATAAGTAGCAATTAATCAATTAACTGCCGTGCCTGAAGGTAATCCTACGCTAATGGTCTTAGCCGTTTCATTAACTGTCCCTGCAACACCCGCAATCGAATAAGAAGTAAGCGCTTTTGCACTTGAACTAGACACCTTTACAGTTACGTTATAAGTACTGGAAGTGGAGTCACTCGCGGTGATAACGTAAGCAACAGGACTAGTAAAGTTATTGGCAGTAACTCCGCTGACTTGGGGAGTAACACCGACAGCCACGCTAGAACCAGTAGTTACAAAGGTTGCAATTAATGATGTAACAGACGTACCAGAAGGTAAGGTGACTGTAATTGTTTTAGCTGATTGGTTGACTAAACCTTTTGCACCATTAATCGAAAATGAGGAAAAGGCAGATGAAGAGTTAGTAATACCACCACCATTGTTGCCTCCGTTATTATTGCCACCTCCACCGCAACTAATCAAAATAAAACTGCTCAGGAGGACAACGAAACTAGGGAGACTCTTCAAATAACGTTGAATAATTTTCATATATGCCTTTCAATTAAATATGCTGATAGATTGTTTACAGCTTTAATTTAGAATCGATCACTTTTGAAGTCTGTACGGTATTGAACATTGAAGAGGTATATGGATTTTTATTTTTTCATGTGCGCTAACAGACAATACTATTTGAATAAAAGGCATATATTGAACACATGGCCTTAAATGGCTTTGATGATTGGAGACCCCTCTAGTCTAGAACGAAGGAAATATATGTCACTCGAATCCAAATTAAACAACTTAAATATGTTCGCTGCAAAAGAAACGCATTTGCAAGCAGCCGGACATAGTGATGCTGCCTCTTCAGCGCACTACGAAGCTACCAGACAACTTCAAGCAGGGCATATAAAACAAGCTGAAGTACATGCCGCCGTTGCACATAGCCACAGTGTCCAGGCACATGAATTAAGTACAGCCGCTTTAGCTAAAACAACTAAAGAAAATTTAATCAGTGAATAAATTCACTTCATTCTTAACCTACTCTATAGAGATAAAATTATGAAAAAACTTCTGATACTAATTGCTTCAAGCTTGGCATTTACGACAGCTATGGCAGCAAACATAACTGAAATGATTGATGCGAATGGAAATTTCAAGATCTTAGCAAAAGCACTTAAAATTACAGAATTAGATGCCACACTTAAAGGAACTGGCCCTTTTACAGTTTTTGCACCAACAGATTCAGCCTTTGAAAAAATACCAAAAGCAAAACTTGAAGCTCTATTAAAAGACAAGGCAAAACTAACTAAAGTTCTCACTTACCATGTAGTATCTGGAAAAGTATTATCGTCAGAAATTAAAGCTGGCAAGGTTAAATCTGTCGAAGGTAGTTTGCTTAATATCAAAATTGATGATGACAAAGTTAAAGTTAATAAAGCACATGTTTCCAAAGCAGACATGATGGCGGACAATGGTGTTATTCATGCTATTGATAAAGTATTAATGATTGAATAGGCCAAATTCAAACTTCTTATAAAGGCACCTCGGTGCCTTTATTTTTAACCTTTATTAACTATGCTGAGACTTTCTTCTATTGTAGATAGAGGAACGGTATTCAATTTACCGCATTTCTTGGTGTAATTTTTGTAAACGTTCTAGACAGAGAATTAAAGTTAAGTTAAGGCAGTCATCAAATATTTTTCTTACAAAACTTGTATCACTTTTCTTTTCAGTCCATTGCTGGGTTTCAGCAGAGGGCTCCTCCGAGTTAACTGGTTTTGCGTCGTCAAAACTTTTGTAAGATACCCTAGCTTGGATCAGTGCGATAATTAAAGCAATCACAAGAAGCATCGCAGTAGGGAGTATTCTCCTTTTATAAAAAACATCCATGAAAATTTCCTTTTAGTTAGTGTCTTTTTAAGATATCTTTGAAACCAAAGTTGGTCTGTTCTATTGAGCACATAAAAAAATAGAATGCCGCGTCATCATCTCAATTATTGAAGATGAGCATTCTGATTATTCTCTCAATTTTTTAACTGTTTGATAACAGACAGACATGCCTTCAAGAAATTTTTAGACTATCAATTCATTAGTCTAACTATTTAAAAAAGAAGGTAAAACATGAAAAAAAATTCGATAGTCTTAGCAACACTATTAATGTGCTCTGGTTTCGCGACCGCAGAAACTGGAATTTCTAAGGCAATTAGTACACAGGAGTTAGCAGGAGTTTGTGGTGATCAATCAAGTCCACAACCACAAATTTACTGTGACGTTTATGGTCAGGGAGTTTACGATGGCTACCTAGTTACAAGGCATCCCAAACAGGCCCCCAATTTTATTTGTGTAGTCCAACCTGCTCCTGCTCGACGTGAGGTTATGAATCAATTTATTGATTGGGTAAAACGTAATCCTATCTACGATACTGCTCCCGCAGCTGATACATTGCTTCGCTTTTTAGCTGTTCAATTTCCATGTGATAGCTCTGAATTATCACCTGCGAAGGCATTGAAAAAAATAACAAACTAAATCCAAAAGGAATATTTAATGAAAAAGAATCTTATTGTTTTAACAACCGCATCGATTCTCGCTTTGTCTGCCTGCTCAAATATGAGTGAAACTCAGCAAAGAACCCTATCTGGCGCTGCTATTGGCACGGCTGCAGGCGTTGGGATTGGCGCACTCACAGGTGGGGCACTTTTATGGGGCGCTGCTGGCGGGGCTGCTGTTGGTGCTGCTGGGGGGTACGTATATGACCAGCACGAGAAAAATCAAAACAAATCAAATCCAAAACAACAAAATAAATAGATTTTGATAAAAAAAGCCACCAAGTTAAATTTGGTGGCTTTTATCAATTATTTTGAATAAAAAATTGTATTATTTTGACTTAACCAGTTTATCCAATCGTGCGGAAAACCTCGCCGTTCAGGGCGAGGATGAATAGCACGGACAGCCTGTCTGTCCTTGACGTTTCTATCTTGTTAAAATAATAAATGCTGTATATAATTACAGTATGCAACGACTTCAAGCGTATCAATTTGAGC
>CANFME010000146.1 GCA_947448305.1 Burkholderiaceae bacterium | reverse complement strand
TGCTGAACTATTTCCTCTTGCATCTGGATATCATCCTCAACTCCAAACCAAACAGCAATATCACCAGCTTTGATGCGTTGATTCCAATGAGGATTTCGATATTCAGCGAGCCATAAAGTAAAAGGCACAATCAGTTTTCCATCTGGTAAGTTTGCAGATAACTGTTCTTTATCAGAGCGAATAACTTGCCACACATCATCCGTAATAAGTGGTGTTTCCTGCTTTTTGTAAGAAATAATTTTATGCATGAGTCGGTTCCTCATCCACAACATTTTTAACTGGATAAACGCGTTCTTTAAATGGTGTAATTCCAATTCGACTTACCGTACTAGCAAAAGTTTCGGAGGGTTCACGGTTTTCGACGTAGACGTTAATCACGTCAGAAATTACATCTGGCATTTGTTCTGCGCCAAATGACGGGCCGATTACCTTACCAATACTCGTTTGGTTTCCTTGAGCACCACCTAAGGTCACTTGATACCATTCCGAACCATCTTTATCAACGCCCAAAATACCAATATTACCAATGTGATGATGACCACAAGAGTTGATACATCCGGAGATGTTCAGAGAGATTTCCCCTAAGTCAAACAAATAATCTAAGTCATCAAAGCGCTCTTGGATGGCACTAGCGATTGGTAGCGACTTGGCATTTGCCAAAGAACAAAAATCGCCGCCTGGACAAACAATCATATCTGTCAATAAGCCAATATTCGGAATTACCAAATTCGCTTCGGAAGCCTTTTGATACAACTCAAAAAGTCTAGATTGCTCAACGTCTGCTAGAACTAAATTTTGTTCATGAGTTACTCTCAACTCACCAAAACTATATTCATCTGCCAAATCGGCAACTTGACGCATTTGCAAACTTGTAGCGTCCCCAGCTGCTGCCGTTCCATGGGGTTTTAGAGACAAAGTCACACTCGAATATCCAGACCTTTGATGGGCTTTTACGTTTCTTGTTAACCAACGTCCAAAAGATTTTTGCTCACTCTGGGGCACGTTTGCAACGAGGCTTGTTGAAGAAACCTCTTCAAGCTTTGAATAATTTGGCGCGGAAAAATATTGTGCAACACGATTCCATTCAGTAGGTAAAAAATCTTCGCTCGTATCTTGCCAATCTTGCCATTGTGACTCAACCTGACGAGCAAACTCATCTGGTCCCAGTGCTTTTACTAAGATTTTAATGCGTGCCTTATAAATATTATCTCTGCGGCCAAAGCGGTTGTAAACGCGTAAGATGGCTGATAAATAACTCGGCAATTTCGCCCACGGCAAATCCGTTTTAATCAATGACCCTAAGATTGGTGTTCTACCCAGACCGCCGCCAACATAAACATCAACCACGATTTCGCCGTTAATGTCTTTCTTGAGTTGTAAGCCAACATCATGCGCCAAAATCACTGCACGATCATTGTCTGCACCATTTATCGCAATTTTAAATTTTCTTGGTAAAAAGGCAAATTCAGGATGTAAGGTTGACCACTGTCTTAGTAATTCACAAATCGGTCTCGGATCGATTTGTTCGTCTTGTGCAACTCCAGCAAAAGGATCGCTGGTAATGTTACGTACCACGTTACCTGAGGTTTGAATAGCGTGCATTTCTACACTCGCTAATTCCGCCAAAATAGCAGGTGCCTCTTCAAGATTGATCCAATTGAACTGAATATTTTGGCGAGTAGTAAAGTGACCATATCCACGGTCATAACGGTCACTAATATCAGCCAACTTCCTTAATTGAATAGTACTCAACATACCGTAAGGAATCGCCACTCTGAGCATGTATGCATGGCGTTGCATATATAGGCCATTTTGTAAACGCAAAGGTTTAAAGTCATCCTCAGCGATTTCGTCTCTTATTCTTCTTTGTACCTGATCTTTAAATTGGTTAACTCGCTCGTTCACCAATTGTTGATCAATCGCGTCATATTGATACATAAATTTAAAATCCTAAATTCTATTAAATAACTAATTTAAAACCAACCAAAGTCAACACGACAGCTAAAGCTGTTCGAGTGTATCTCTCAGGCAATTGTTTTGATAACCTGGCTCCCAACCAAATTGCAGGTATTGAGCCAATAAGTAGACCACCAAGAAGCAAAAAATTCACATTCCCTAGCCACCAGTGTCCTAAACCTGCTAAAGCCGTTAAGGGAACAGCGTAAGCAATATCAGTGCCAGCCACATCAGCAGGCCTTAGCTTTGGATATAACAGCAAAATACCCGTTGCTCCAATTGCTCCTGCGCCGATAGATGAAATTGTAACTAAAACTCCAATCACTGCACCCAAGATAACGGTAGCACTCTTTAAAGAATGCCCCTCAAGCTGGCATTTAGGGTGGCGATCTAACCAAATTAGCATTTTTTTTCTAAACACGATGGATATCGCTGTCAAAATTACTGAAATCCCAATCGACGCTTTAATAAATGATTGCCATTCTTCATTCAAATTACCGACTTGCTTTAAAACCAATAAAGTTATCAATGCAGTCGTTAAACTACCAAGACACAATAAGCTGACGATATTCCAACGAATATGTCCGTGCATGCGATGGGCAATGGTACCAACCCCTTTAGTAATGGCGGCAAACGCCAAATCAGTGCCGACCGCCACAGAGGGTGAAATACCAAAAATCAATGTTAATAAAGGCGTCATTAAAGACCCGCCACCTACCCCGGTGATCCCAACTAAAAGACCGACCAGTCCTCCAGAAAGGACGTAGGGAATCGTTTGAATGAGTGTATTTTCCATAGACGTCATTCTGCCGATGTTTACTTAGATTTACAAATAATATAAAATCGTTTTAATATATCCAAATCAATATAAAGAAAAGGAAACTCTTATGAATCTTCATCAATTTCGGTTTGTCAGAGAAGCAGTTCGTCAAAACTTCAACTTAACAGATGCTGCCAAAGCACTTTTTACATCGCAACCGGGTGTTTCTAAAGCGATTTTGGAGTTAGAGGATGAGCTTGGAGTAGAGATTTTTCGCCGCCACGGTAAAAGAATCAGAAACTTAACCGAACCGGGTAAAAAAATACTTGAAGCGATTGAACGTATTTTGGGCGATATTGAAAACTTAAAGAAAATTGGTACCGAATATGCTTCTTCCGATCAAGGAAATTTTGTGATCGCCACCACCCATACCCAAGCCCGTTATGCCTTACCGAAGGTCATCTCTGAATTCACTAAAAAGTTTCCTAAAGTAAGGGTAAGCATCCAACAAGGTAGCCCCGAACATCTTGCTGAATTACTCTTGCATGATCAAGCAGATATTGCGATTGCAACGGAGGGATTGAGTAAAGTACCTGGAATTATTGCTCTTCCCGCTTACCAGTGGCAACATATTGTCGTGGTCCCTCATGGGCACCCCTTATTGCAAAAAAAGCCTCTAGCTCTCGAGGACTTAGTGCAATATCCGATTATTACTTATAACCTGGCTTTTGCTGGTAGACAAAAAATTAATGAGGCTTTTGCAAGAAAGGGCTTAAGCCCTGATGTTGTTCTTGAAGCGATTGATGCAGATGTCATCAAAACTTATGTAGAAACGGGTTTAGGGGTCGGTATTGTTGCTGGAGCCGCCTATGACGTTAGCCGTGATAAAGATTTAGAGATGCTACCCGCCGGTCACCTATTTGGTACGAATACGACCAAGTTAGGGATTAAAAAAGATGCTTACCTTAGAGCCTATACCTATTTTTTCATTGAACAATTCTCACCAACTCTGAATAAAAAATTAGTAGACCAAGCACTTGCTTCTCCTCTGACCATTGAACAAGAGCCCAAGGAATATAGTATTTGAAATACAATATTCTCAGACTAAATCTTTTTGTTTAAATACTCATAAAAAGGTACTACCGTGAACTTAAAAAAAATCTTGTTGGCAGTTTGGATTTATGTGGCAATGAGCGCAAGTTCGATTGCTCAGAACTACCCGAGTAAACCGATTACTTTTATAGTCCCAAATCCACCGGGTGGGCTGGTTGATACCTCTGGCAGAATTATTGGAGATGCATTAACCAGCATTCTGCCTCAACCCAGTATTATCGATAACAAACCAGGTGGTAGTGGCAATATTGCTTATCAAACCGTTGCCAGAAGTAATAAAGACGGCTACACCGTATTAGTTTCTTACTCTGGTTACCATGTCTCCAATCCAATTTTGATGGATAAATTACCATGGGATCTCCAGTCTTTGACCCCAATTGGTTTAATTACAACCTCCACCAACGTCATTGCAATTCACCCCTCTATCCCCGTTAATAATTTAAAAGAATTTATTGCTTATGCCAAAGCAAATCCACAAAAACTAAACTATGCTTCGCAAGGTAACGGATCAGTCTCGCATATTGGTACTGAAATTCTGAAGCAAAAGTTAGGGATTGAAATGGTCCATGTACCTTATAAAGGATCAGGTGCTGCTATGGCTGATGTATTGGCAGGTCAAGTACAAGTCTTTATGTCTACACCTCCTTCTGTGATGGGCGCAGTACAAACTGGCAAACTCAAGGCCTTAGCAGTAACGAGTAAAACAAGACACCCAATGTTACCGAATGTCCCAACCATGGCTGAAGCAGGTGGTGGAAATTTCGAACTAGAGTCTTGGGTTGCACTATATGTAGCGGCAGGCACTCCACCGAATGTAATTCAATCATTGTCTAGTAGCGTAGAAAAGGCCTTAGCTTTGCCTGAAACTAAGAAACGTGCTGAGCTAGCTGGTATTGAACTGCGTTATTTACCACCAGCAAAGATGACAGAAATGCTCAATAAAGAGATTATTGAAACAAAAGCTGCGATTAAGGCTGCAAACATTACACTTGATTAAGTCACATCTCGCTGAGTAAAAATGACTGTTACTCAGCGAATAATGAAAAAATATTCACGTTTGAATTTTAAATTCCGT
>CANFME010000145.1 GCA_947448305.1 Burkholderiaceae bacterium | reverse complement strand
TGGAATTTTGGTTTACTAGGGCCCGCGTACCAGTCAAGCCAGCCAGGTGTTTTTTCAAAAGTTGTCATTGGTTTAATCCACGTAGCGTAAACCAGCCTTAGCTAGTTTTTCACGCATGTTATACATATCGAGTCCTAATTCGCCGCTGGCTAAACGTTGACGCTTTTCAGCCTCGTTACTTTCCCGCTTAGCAGAGGCGTCAGCGGCTTCTTGTGCCAAATGCGCTGGCACAACGACGATGCCATCATCATCCGCAATAATGACGTCTCCAGGATTAACAATCGTGCCGGCACATACAACAGGGACGTTGACTGAGCCGATGGTTTCTTTTACTGTTCCCTTGGCGCTAATCGCTTTACTAAATACGGGGAATTGCATGGCGGTTAAATCCTTCACATCACGCACACCAGCATCAATAATTAAACCTCTTGCACCCCTGGCTTTAAAAGAAGTAGCTAATAAATCACCAAAAAAACCGTCGGTATTATCTGCCGTGCAAGCTGCTACGACGATATCACCTGGTTGAATTTGTTCTGCTACAACATGCATCATCCAGTTATCACCCGGATGAAGTAACACAGTGACCGCAGTACCACAGAGATGAGCGCCAGTGTAGATAGGGCGCATATAGGGTTGCATCAGACCAATTCGTCCCATTGCTTCGTGTATCGTGGCGACACCAAAGTGGCTTAGACGTTCAACTTGAACAGGGTCAGCACGATTGACTTTACGGTTAACAATTCCAAATGCTTGCATAATAAATTCCTTATTCTTTAAATTTTTACAAACCTTTGTTGCTTAGAACTCGGTCTAGTCTTGGAAAGACATGACGCGCATTTTTTTCGTAGATTTGAATCCGTTCAGGTTCAGTGAGAATATTACTCGATTCAATGTAACGTTTGGTATCGTCAAAATAATGTCCAGTTTCTGGATCAATACCACGCACAGCACCAATCATTTCAGACGCAAATAAAATATTCTTGACTGGAATCACGGTCGTGAGTAAATCAATCCCAGGTTGGTGATAAACGCAGGTGTCAAAGAAAATGTTATTTAATAAGTGCTCATCTAAGAGCGGTTTTTTTAATTCTTGAGCTAAACCTCTAAATCTTCCCCAGTGATAAGGAACGGCTCCACCACCATGGGGGATAAGAAACTTTAAGCTAGGGAAATCCTTGAATAAATCAGAGGTCAGACATTGCATAAAAGCCGTCGTATCCGCATTTAAATAATGTGCACCGGTAGTATGAAAACAGTCATTACAACTGGTACTAACGTGAATCATGGCAGGAATCTCATATTCCACCATCTTTTCATAAATGGGATACCAGTGCTTATCCGATAAGGGTGGTTCACGCCAGTGTCCACCTGAAGGATCTGGATTGAGGTTAATACCCACCATACCAAATTCCTTTATGCACTTTTCTAATTCGGGAATACTCGTTTTGGGATCCACGCCTGGCGATTGAGGTAGCATCGCTGCGGCAATAAAATGATCCGGAAAAAGCTTGGCAACCCTGGCACACAGTTCATTACAAATTGCAGCCCAAGTAGCGGAAGTATTAAAGTCACCAATATGATGCGCCATGAAGCTGGCACGTGGAGAAAAAATCGTAAGATCACTACCGCGCTCTTTCATTTTGGCCAATTGATTTTTTTCTATTGACTCAATTAACTCGTCATCTGAAATTTGTAAATCGCTAACTTTAGGACCTAACTCCGGTGTTTTAAGGTTTGCAACCTGCTGGTTGCGCCAGTTTTCCAGTGCTTTAGGAGCTGTTGTGTAGTGGCCGTGACAATCGATAATCATAGTTCGTCCTGAGAGTTTATTGGAATGATAAATATTAAAAGAGTTTAGCCAAATGTGAAGGCACCATCACTTCACCACGCATAATTAATCTTGCCGTTCTGAGTAGTGCTGCCTGCGTCACATTTTGTGGGTTGCTAGGGTCTAATTCGAGTTCGACACTAAATTCACCCGTCGGATGTTCAACAGAAACAGTTTTGGTATTACCCTCATCCAAGGAAGAAATTCCTGTACAAACTGAACCTTCCATGACACATGCAGTAGCGACAGTGACCGCTGCTAAGACTCCAATCGCATCATGGCAAACGTGCGGAATAAAACATCGCGTACTCACACTACCACCTGCGTTAGGTTTGGCGACAAGGCACATTTTAGGGAAGGTGTTATTCGTCACATCACCTAAGCCCATTAAGTGACCAGCCTTGATTCTGAGAATTTCAATGCGTGCTTTTAACTCGGTATCCGCATTCATTTGGGCAACGGATTCATAACCGGTCCGTCCGACATCCTGCGCTTTAAATAAGACCATTGGCATACCATTGTCAATACAAGTAATCTCTAAACCATCAATCACATCTAGCACTTTACCCGTAGGTAAAAGACCACTACAGACTGATCCTGCGGTATCTAGAAAATTAATTTTAATAGGGGCAGAGGTTCCTGGTACGCCGTCAATATTGGCATTACCTTCGTATTCAATAACGCCACTCGGGGTTTGTACAGTGACGTCGCATTGCATATCTGTGTTGAGGGTTAGCACGCGCACAGTAGTCGTGCCATCTTGCGCTGGAATGAGTCCTCTTTCAATCGCAAAAGGTACCACAGCGGCCAACATATTGCCACAATTTGGGGTGGTATCGACGAGCGCCTTATCAATCACCACTTGGGCAAACAAAAAGTTTAAATCAACACCAGGTAAAGTTCCCTTACTTACAATCCCAACTTTACTGGTCAATGGATTTGCACCACCCATACCGTCTATTTGACGGCGATCAGGTGATCCCATGACGGCTAGAAGAACCTGATCGCGGCTTGACGTATCTTGAGGTAAGTCCTGCGCCAGAAAAAAGGGTCCTCTTGAAGTGCCTCCGCGCATAAATAAGGTAGGTATTGATTTTTGCATTTAAAGTTTTTCCTTCAATACTGTCAAGTGAGTTTGAAAAATGATAATCAGAGAGCGTTAAATAGTATTTGAGTGCAATTTTAGTCCACTATTGCTTTGGAATATGTGCTTTCTCGATCACCATCGACCATCTTTTAATGTCACTTTCCAATAGGTTTCTTAGTTCTTTTGGCGTTGAACCCTGAGATTCTACATAAATTTCATCCAGCTTATTTTTTACTTCAGGATCTTTTACCACTTCATTAATCGCTTGATTGAGCAAAATAATAATTTTTTCTGGGGTTTTAGCGGGAGCTGCAATCGCGTTCCAAGATGATGCTGAATAGTCTTTAATTCCTGACTGCTCAATCGTTGAAATATCTGGGAAAAAAGCCGACCTTTTTTTGCCAGAAACTGCTAATAGCTTTACCGCATTGGATTTCACTTGGGGAACCATTGGCCCTAAAATCTCAACTGCGGCATCCACTTGACCGCCCCGAAGCGCTGTGATGACTGCTGGGGTGCCATTAAATGGAACCACTTGAATGTCTAAACTGCCTAAGTTTTTAAATAGCTCTGTTGCAAGGTGTTGAGTAGAGCCAATATTGATTGATGCAATATTGAGTTTGCCTGGATTCGCGCGTGCAAAAGAAATCAATTCTGGTAAATTTTTATAGGGAGAATTTTGGTTAACGAACAAACCAATATCAAAATACCCTAGCGTTGAAACAGGTTCAAAATCTTTGAGTGGATCAAATGGTAATTTTTGGAAGATGGCTGAACTAACTGCCGTACCATTCGACATGAGTAACAATGTATAACCGTCCGGATCAGATTTTGCGACCATTTCTCCAGCGACAATACCGCCGGCACTGGGGCGGTTTTCAATGACTACTGATTGACCAAGCTTGGTGCTTAATTTTTGCCCGACCACCCGAGCCGTTAGGTCAGCAATACCGCCAGGTCCAAAAGGAACAACAATCTTAATAGGTTTGGTCGGATAAGAGGCGCTGTTACTTTGAGCGCTCACTGATAAGTGGCTTGCAAAAAAATAACAGACTAGTAAGATTTTGAATAAATTTTTCATTTTTTAATTTGGTTAATTGATTTATTTTGGCAGAACTTGGCTAGAAAACAAAACCATATTGCGGGTTAAGTGGTACTGATCTTCGTTCCGAAGCGTCCACAGATCTAACTCTAATCGACTTGCTAAGGGATTAAGGAAGACATTATTTTTCCTGAGCTCAAAATGTAAATGTGGGCCAGTAGAGCGACCAGTTGAACCTACGTAACCAATCTCTAAACCTCTTCTCACTTCACTACCTACCACTAACTCTGGGTTATAAGCACTGAGATGCGCATAATAGGTTTTGTAATTACCTTCATGCTCAACAATCACTAAATTACCATAAGCAGGATACGGCCCATAATGAATCAGCTTCCCATTTGCGACTGCATAAATGGGCGTGCCAATGGGGGCAGCAAAATCAATCCCTTGATGCGTCGCTGAGTAGGTATAGGTTTTATTAACAATGGATTTTGTATTTCCTTGTTTAGACTTCGAAAAACGTAATGAGGAATACCCAACCCCGCGTGAGATTCTTGTGTAGTTAAGTGGGCTGATCCAAAAATTTTGCTCTAACTCGGTACCCGTTGATGTGAAAAAGCCACCTGGTAGGCCGTCTCTTTCTACCCAGAAGGCATCAGCAACGACATTTTTTTGGGAGGCGTCTAGTATTTCTAGACTAACGACTTGAGCCCAAGTATTTTTGTCACCAGCGTTGTAGATGATTCGTGCAAAGTGTCGCTCGTTACTATTAACTTTTGAGTAGAGCTCTTTGATCAATGAACTAATTTCCCAAATTAACTCGGGAGGAATCGACGAGTTTGCTTGATTCGATTTGTATACGATTAAGTCATTTAAATCTAAAACAACTTCTAGATAGTTTTCAAAGCCACTATTTAAATTCTGCGATTCCACCAAATAAACAAAAGAAGTCTCAGAACGGTGAATAGTGGTCATCGTTGA
>CANFME010000144.1 GCA_947448305.1 Burkholderiaceae bacterium | reverse complement strand
TGCCCAACCCCAAGACGCTGGTGGTCACCATCACCCAATCGGGCGAGACCGCCGACACGCTGGCCGCGTTGCGCCACGCGCAAAGCCTGGGGCTCACACACACCCTCACCATTTGCAATGTGTCCACCTCGGCCATGGTGCGTGAATGCCAACTTTCTTACGTCACCCGCGCGGGGGCCGAGATTGGCGTGGCCTCCACCAAGGCTTTCACCACCCAGCTGGCGGGCTTGTTCTTGCTCACTTTGGCCTTGGCGCAAACCAAGGGCCATTTGACGGATGCACAAGAAGCCCAGCACCTCAAGGCCATGCGCCATTTGCCTGCGGCTTTGCAAGCCGTGCTCAGCCTGGAGCCACAGCTCATTGCGTGGGCGCAAGACTTTGCCTCCAAAGAAAACGCCTTGTTTTTGGGGCGCGGCACGCATTACCCCATTGCCCTAGAAGGGGCGCTCAAGCTCAAAGAAATCACCTACATCCACGCCGAGGCCTACGCTGCGGGTGAACTCAAACACGGCCCTCTGGCCTTGGTGACCAGTGCCATGCCGGTGGTCACGGTGGCCCCCAACGATGCCTTGCTGGAAAAGCTCAAAAGCAATATGCAAGAGGTGCGCGCGCGCGGTGGCGTGTTGTATGTGCTGGCCGATGGCGACACCCAAATTCAAAGCAGCGAAGGTGTGCACGTGATCCGCATGCCCGAGCACTACGGCGTGCTCTCGCCCATCTTGCACGTGGTGCCGCTGCAACTGCTGGCATACCACACGGCGTGCGCGCGGGGCACGGATGTGGACAAACCGCGTAATTTAGCCAAGAGCGTGACCGTGGAGTAGCTATGCAAGTGAGTAATTTTGATGAAGCTACAGAAGTCAAAATTACCGTAAAAATTACTTCAAAAGCACTCTTTTTCATGGCTTATTCAGCATATCAAGAGTGGCTTTTTGAGAAAGTTTGCTATCTGAGAGAGGTAGAAAAACTCACTTTTGACGCAATCGCCAAAAGAATCACTTCAGAGGGCTTTAAGTCAGCTAGAGGCTTCCAATTTATCGCAGAAAGTGCCTTCTCAACATACAAAAAGGGCAGCATCAGAAAGCAAAGACTTGCTTCAAAACCAAGCTACTTTGTTGAAGCTGTTGAGTGCAGATAAACCCAAATACTAGAAAGTTTCTAGTATCAATGGACTGTCTTTATGGGTGAGCATCATTGCTTGCTGCTCAGCTTTGCTGAAGGGTAAGAGATGTTGTGCAAATCAAGTAAAGTTGACTTATCAACTTGAGGAACAGCAAATGAGCGTTGGAACAGAGCTAGAAAAGCTGAATCAACTTCACAAAGAAGGAATCTTGTCAGACGCTGAGTTCTCAGCAGCAAAGACAAAAGTATTGGGCAGTCTTGGAACAGAAAATACAGTTGGAAGTGGCGTGCATTTGATGGGCAAAGCTGCTTACAAGTATGTGAACTTCAAAATTGTTTATGCAGTAGTTGGTGCAGTAATTTTT
This sequence comes from Burkholderiaceae bacterium, assembly GCA_947448305.1. Lineage (GTDB taxonomy): Bacteria > Pseudomonadota > Gammaproteobacteria > Burkholderiales > Burkholderiaceae > Polynucleobacter. Next base: position 3,479 of record CANFME010000144.1, on the reverse strand, counting down.
GCAATCTTTTTCTTCACTTTTTTCTTGCCACGATTTCTAAAAATGGAAGCAGAGAGTGAGCAGTTCAGTCAACAGCACCGTGAAAAAATGGAACAAATGTCAAAAGATTTTGACAAAAGCTATGAAGAGACGAGCAGACGCATTGAACAAACTCGCAGAGAAATTGACGATGCGCATAGAAAGAGTGGTTTCAAATGAATGAATCAATGTTGGTGTTAGCACCAATTGGTAAAAGATTCTCAGCGCAATTTGTTGATGAACTAATTGCTATTGGTGGTGGCTACTCTTTAATGCTTGGTGTTCAAGAGGTCGTTTCATCTGATAGCAATGCGCCATTGCTCGTGCTGATGATTTTTGCTTTGGTCTATACATTGCTTGCAGATGGAATGTTTGAAGGGCAAAGCATGGGCAAGAAGCTGATGAACTTATATGTAGTCAGCAATGATATGGAGCAACCATGCACATACTTGCAATCATTCGTGAGGAATGCAACTTATATATTGGGGATTTTTGATTTAATTTTTATGCTTGGCACTGAAAGACGAAGACTTGGAGATCGCCTTGCAAGCACAAAAGTGATGATGAAAATTACTCGCTGAAAAAGTCATGCAAATTAAGTCAAACCTTCAATACATACAGTTCACAGCTTCTGCTGAAGACTCTGAGCAGCAGTATGGCAAGTTGCAAATTGGCATTACACACGAAGACTTCATGCTGTCATTGATGTTGAGCTTGGCGTTTTGGCGGCGTACCATCTCCGCTTCAATGTCCGAGATGCCGATCCCGTTCGGGTGAGCTGCAACGATAGACTCGATCAGCTGGAGTTCTTCGATAGGTGTCGTGCGTGACATCGATTAGCCTTTCATTCGCTTAGTCGCTGGGTAATAACGCACAGGTGCGACATTGCGAGACAGTATTTGGCATCATTTTGACGTGCAATATGTCGCGCGTCAAGACAATACTGTCGCGCAATGACGGGCCTCCTTTTCGAAGAGGCGTGGCAGGAATTCATGCAAAAAACCGCAGAAGCCACTTGGTGACGCTTCATTTAGCCCCTTCATTATTTGCAATGAGAAAATAGTCCCAGTAGTGCGTGCCTCCGGCGCTTTTTTCCAAGAATCCGCTATTGCGCAAGAACGTAAGGCAAAGGAATCGCCGACATACTTACTTGGTCATTCAGCGTCTCGTCGCTGAGCTGGATCAATTGGCCCATTTTCAACGCACTCTTGCTTGGACCGAAACGAACCGCAATTCGGTCGAGGATTAACGGCACGGATGATTGGTGCCGGTATACCTCGTATTTTTCCTTAATTGAAAAATCACCATTGAGTTAATAACTGATTTCATCAAAAGAACCAATGTAAATAGATAAGCCATCAATCGCAATAACAATTGAGAAAATATATATGGAATTAAAAGCATTGAATGTGCGTTAACGTTAGCGAACAGACAATTAAAATTAACTGACTTCAGTAGGCTTCCAACGGCGCGGTAGCAAGTCCGCAATTTGACGGTTCAGATGCGTGGGCAATCGGGCTGACTGAACCTGTTTGTCACGGTGGCGCCATTGCGTTGGTGGGCGATGGCCCAAGATACTGTCAAATTTGTAATAAGATATAAACTTCTAGAGATTAGAAGTTTATCTGTCAGACATCAGGATCGCACCAGTGTGCGACTTCCCGATGTTTAGCGCTTCCTCAAGTCGTGAGCTGGCCTAGATATTCAACCAAAAGATTCAGGGATGAAATCAGGCGTACTCAAAGACTTACCCTTTAGTTACAAGCTCGGCCTTGTGGCCATCAGTGGCGCACTCTATTGGGGCTCGTTTGAGCTCAACAGACTCTTGTTTGACGATCTGCTGTTCTTAGACCGGGTGCATTGGATTTACATCCCAGGTGGCATCCGGTTTATTTTGGTTCTGTTGTTTTTTGAGTTGGGCGCTCTGGGCATCTTGTTGGGTGCGCTGTGCCTGAATTACCTTTATTACTTCAATGGCGACCACCTGTTTGCCATTGGCACCAGTTTTTTGGCTGCTGGAACCCCTTTGCTGGCGCGCTACATGTCGGTGAGGTGGCTCAACATGGATCTGAACCTGAAGGGGCTGAGCAACGGCATGCTGCTCAAAGTGTCTTTGTTGTTTGCCATCCTCAGTTCATGCCTGATCCAGGGGTGGTTTTACTGGAATGGCAAAACAGACAATTTCTGGTTAGCGGCATCGGTGATGGCTGTCGGCAAATGGCTCGGAACTGTGTTGGTTTTAGCCTTGTTGAAAATGTTGTTAAAATTAATATTATTTTTGACGTCAAGGGACTAGCTAATATGAAAAACGTCTACCTGACTTTCTTGAACCTTTATGAGCTGCTGCAAGATGAAACAGGTGTGATGTCCGGGATTGATTTGGAATCTAAAAAATTACTAGAAATCATTGCCCTCAAAAATAGTGCGGGCTTGCCGATGAAGGTCATGGATGCCATGCGGTTGAATGAGTTGGCTTCGCCAGCGACGATTCACCGCAAACTCACACAGTTGGTCAACGCGGGTTTGGTCGAGATGGTTCACCAAGGGACCAACCGTCGCAAAAAATTCCTGATTCCCACCCCGTTGGCAGAAAAATACTTCCATCAAATTGGCGAAATCATGTTCAAAGCCGTGGGCGCGCATTGAGTCATTGAGCGCCAGGACCCCTGTTGACACATGACAAAAACTTTGTACCCCACAACTCCTCCAGCTTTGCTTTTGGTTCCCGGACTGATGTGCGATGGCGCCGTCTGGGCGCCTGTGTTGTCCGCCCTGTCTGACCATGCCGATTGCCACGTCGTGGACCACGGCGTGTCCGATGGATTGGATCTCATGGCCGAACAGCTGTTGGCAAAAGCCCCGCCAACATTTGCGTTGGCTGGTCACTCCATGGGTGGGCGTGTTGCGCTGGAGGTGATGCGGCGTGCCCCGCATCGTGTGACCCACTTGGCCTTGCTCGACACGGGCTACAAAGCCAAAGTCCCCGGCGCAGTGGGGGAGGAGGAAGCGCGCAAACGCCAAGCCTTGCTCGACATTGCCCGCACCCAAGGCGTGCGCGCCATGGCGCAGGTGTGGGTGCAAGGCATGGTGGCGCCAGAGCGACTGGCCGACAGCGCGTTGATCGAATCCATTGTGGCCATGCTGGCGCGCAAGTCCGCCGATGTGTTTGCCAACCAAATCCACGCCCTGCTCAACCGCCCCGATACCCAAGATGTGTTGGCCAGGATCGATATTCCCACCTTGGTGGCTTGTGGGGAACAAGACAGTTGGTCGCCGCCCGTGCAACACGAGGAAATTGCTTGCCTCATTCCGGCGCGTCCCCAGGTCAAAACCATCCCGCTCGCGGGGCACATGGCCACCATGGAGCAGCCCCAGGCCTGCGCCCAGTTGCTGATTGACTGGTTGTTGCTCCCGCGGTCCGCCATACCCGCCCAATAACCTTTAAATTTGTTAGGTCTTGC
>CANFME010000143.1 GCA_947448305.1 Burkholderiaceae bacterium | reverse complement strand
TAGAAGAGCGTTTGGTTTTAGGAATTTCCAAAACTACCGACTGAGAGTCTTGGCTTTATGCGGTTGGAATGGAGTAATTAATCGTGTTTAATAAATACTCATCCCCCGATTATGGTGAAGAGCCCAAACATGTAGGCCTTCATCTATTTGGTGGGTCGGGCGAGATTCGAACTCGCGACCAACGGATTAAAAGTCCGCTGCTCTACCGGCTGAGCTACCGACCCCAATTTGGGTAAAAGAAGATTATAGCAATAAATTTACAAGTTGCCCATTTTATTTTGGAATAAAATCCAATTTTGGTTGAGTGTGGTTTTAAAGGATCAAAATAGTATAATAAATTAACCATTTAAAGGAGAACAATTAATGCAAGAGCCTCATCATAACTCCCCAGACATTTCGGATGTACAGGGTGAAAAAGATAGTTTCATTGAGTCAACTATTGAAAAAATAATTTTTGGTAGCAGATGGATTTTAAGTCTTTTCTATCTCATGTTGGTATTGACTTTAGTTTTAGTAGCGATAAAGTTTTTCAAAGAATTCGCAGAGTTTGCACACGTATTTTGGTCCAGTGGAGAGGATGAATTTGTAACAGGTGTTTTATCTATGGTTGACAAAACCTTGTTGGCTAATTTATTAATTTTGATTATATTTTCAGGCTATGAGAATTTTGTTTCAGTCATAGGTATTGCAGAAAAAAGTAAAGATCGTCCGAAATGGATGGGTGAAATTGATTTTGCTGGATTGAAGTTGAAATTGATTGGTTCAATTGTTGCATTGTCTGGAGTACATCTTCTGTCAGCGTTTTTAGAGATTGAAGGATCAGATAAGGAAGATTTGGGTTGGATGATAGGCTTACACATTACTTTTGTAGTTACAGGAGTGTTATTTGCCATGATGGAAAAAATTGGTCATTCAGCTAAAAATAATCATTAATAATTTCTAACTAGGTGGGTGGATTTTTTAATAAAAAATTGCCCACCCCGTTAAAGACCGCTTGTGAAATTTGAAATTGAAAAGTTTCATTTATTAGTTTCTGTTCTTCTTCAGGGTTACTAATAAAAGCCGTTTCCACCAAGATTGATGGAATATCAGGAGCTTTTAGTACAGCAAAACTCGCTTGTTCAACTTTCTTACTGTGTAAATTAGCGAAACTTCCAATTTCTTGGATGATTGAGCTTCCTAGTTTCAGAGAGTCTTTAATCTGCGCAGTTGTTGACATATCTAATAAAAGTTTTGCAACCTCAATGTCTTTTGTTTTAATATTTAAACCCCCAATTAAATCGGCGGCATTTTCTTTGTTTGCCATCCACCTTGCCGAAGTAGTTGAAGCCCCTTGTTGCGATAGGGCAAAAACTGAAGCTCCCTTAGCATGAGGTAGTAAATAGGCATCTGCATGAATGGATATAAAAAAATCGGCTTGTACTTTACGTGCTTTTTGAACTCTGGCACCTAAGGGAAGAAAATAATCTGCATCTCTAGTTAATAGGGTTCTAAAGTCAGCAGCATCATCAAAAATACCTTTTAATTTTTTACCGATGGATAAAACGATATCTTTTTCCATAACTCCAGTAGATCCGATGGCGCCGGGGTCCTCACCACCATGACCAGGATCAATTGCAATGGTAATCATTCGAGTAAATCGACGTCGAGTCGATTTAGGTGTTGCCACAAAAGTTTCAGGAAATTGATTTTGTGAGCTTTGTTCCAAACTGTTTCTAGTGATTTGAGCAATCGCATCATCCTCGCCATTAGATGCAATATTTTTTCTTAAAAAGATTGTCATGGGATCTGGTGGAGATTTTGGGAATAAATCAAAAACAAGTCGATTCTTATAACTACCGACGGGATCTAATTTAAACAGTTGGGGAGTAATCTCCTCTTTTAAATCAAAGACTAAACGAACTACTTTTGGTTGGTATTGACCAACTCTAACACTAGCAATGTAAGGATCATTTTTTTGAACCTTTGCAACGATATCTTTGATGGATGAATTTAATTCTAGACCTTTGATATCAACAACTAGACGATTAGGATCGGTAATTAGTTGATGTTTGATATCTAGAATTTCGTCTGTTTCAAGAGTTACTCTCGTATATTCTTCTGCAGGCCAAATACGAATACCTAATAAACTAGCACCCTTGGCTAATTCTATTGGACCTAAAAGTAAGCATGTGGGAACAAATGTTGTGTAACTAACTAATTTCAACAGTGAATGACGTTTTTCTTGATTCATTGTCTTAAGGTTATGATGCTCTCTAATAAAATTTTGCCGTGTTCAGTACCTGCGGAAATCGTTACGGCTCTGGAAGATTCGCTGTGATAAGTTAGATTATAAATAAGGTCTGGTTTTGGTAAAGTTCCATCGGCTCTTTCAGGCCATTCAATGAGGCATACCCCCGGACTGGTTAGGATATCTTTAAAGCCAGCATCTTCCCATTCTCTGGGGCTATTCATTCGATATAGATCAAAGTGATGGAAGTCATATAGATGATTCTTAATTGAAATTTGGTAAGGTTCGCAGAGGTTATAAGTTGGACTTTTGACTTTACCCATAAAGCCAAATGACCTTAGTAAGAAGCGGACAAAGGTTGTTTTCCCAGTTCCTAAATCACCGATAAGCCAAATATGTGTGATTGGATGGGTTTGGAGGTGATTCTGAAGCGTTACACCAAGGTTTAAGGCTGATTTCTCACAATCAGTCTCAGTATTCCAATACATTGGTGCGGAATTACTTAAAATAGGCATTAATGACATCCGAAAATGAAAATTACACTGAAATCTTACACTGGCTTAAAGGTCAAGCAAAAGAATTGGGTTTTAGCGACGTAAAAATATCCGATCTGGATCTTAGCCAAGAGGTACCTTATTTTCAAGAATGGTTAAGAAAAGGACATCATGGTCAAATGCATTATATGAGTCGGCATGCGAATTTGCGAGCTAACCCTAATGATTTATTACCGGGTGTGATTCGATCAATTTGTTTTCGAATGGATTATTTACCTAGAGTTAAAGACGACAACACAGATAATAACTTGACTGAAGATTTTCGTTCTAAAGAACTTCTTCAATTAAAAGATGCTTCACAGGCAATCGTTTCGGTCTATGCAAGAGGGCGAGACTATCACAAGGTTTTAAGAAAAAATCTTTTGTTGATTGCTAAATTATTAGAAGAAAAAATTGCTGACTTAAAGTATCGTGTTTTAGTGGACTCAGCACCCGTTCTAGAGGTCGCCCTAGCTACTAAGGCAGGACTTGGTTGGAGAGGTAAGCACACACTCAATTTAAATCGCCAAGCGGGTTCTATGTATTTTTTGGGTGAAATCTTCGTTGATATTCCCTTACCCGTTGATGAACCGGTCTCTAATCACTGCGGTACCTGCCAAGACTGCATTGATTTGTGTCCAACCAAAGCCATCATCGCCCCATTCCAAATTGATGCTAATCGTTGTATTTCTTATTTAACGATTGAACACCCTGGATCGATTCCCTTAGAACTCAGGTCTTTAATGGGAAACCATGTATATGGTTGTGATGACTGCCAATTAGTTTGTCATTGGAATAAGTTTGCTAAAAAATCTACCCTAGCTGATTTTGATGTGAGAAATCAATTGGATTGTAGTTCGCTAGAGGAAGTATTTGGTTGGAAACAAGAGGACTTTGAAAGGAAAATGCAGGGTAGTGCAATTTATAGAATTGGTTATGAGCGTTGGATGAGGAATGTATCGGTGGCACTCGGTAATTATCTAAGAAGTGATCAAATCACAGCCATTCAAAAATCTAAAATTACTGAATTATTAAAACAACAATATGGTTGTATTTCTGAGCTGGTTGATGAGCATATAGCTTGGGCTCTAATTCCTTGAAAGCCATTAGAATACGATGATGAATGAATTAAAAAACTCAAAAAAAGAAAGTTTGTCTACGTCATCTTTTAAAAGTGCATTTTGGTTAGGAGTTAAGAATGGCTTAGTAGGGCCTGCACCAGTCCTTGTGGCCGGCATGATGGGATTCGGAGCAATGAGTCACGGCGTTGGCTTTGATCCGTTTTTTGCAGCGTTTATTTCATTATCCGTCTTTGCTCTTCCTGGTCAAGTAGTATTTGTAGAGATGGTATCGGTTGGGGCCTCAGCCAGTGCGACAGCCTTTGCAGTTGCCATTACTTCAGCTCGTTTTCTGACGATGACTTTAACTTTATTTCCCCAAATCCCAAAAGAATTAAAAGAACCCCCTAGGCTTTTAACCGTTCATTTAGTTGCCATGAGTGCTTGGACCTATTGTATGCAGGAGTTTCCTAAACTTAAGTCGGAACTCAGATACGGCTATTTTGTTGGGATAGGGACGATTTGTTTGTTAATTAGTGTGCCTGCAACACTAATCGGTTATTGGCTTTCAGATGCAGTACCCATTTGGGTTACCTATGCTTTATTGTTTGTAAATCCACTATTTTTTCTGATGTCTTTTACAGAAGTTCCAATTCGTAGCAATCAATTAGCGATTGTATTTGGCGGGTTATCTGGAATTTATTTTTTTCAATATTTTCCGTCTAATGCACTTTTAATCTGTGGAGTTGGGGTTGGTTCATTAATTTATTTAATTGATTTTTTTCTTAGAAAATTTTCAAGGAGTAAAAATTAATGGAAGCTTTTTTTGGACAACATAAGCTTTGGGCCGCTTTAATTTTTGTCATTCTAGCAACTTATTTTTGGCGAGGTCTAGGAGTCTTAGCCTCAGGGAAAATTAATAAAGACGGAGAAATTTTTAAATGGCTATCAGCGGTTACTTATGCGATTCTTGGAGCCTTAACTCTTAAATTAATTTTGTTACCAGTCGGCTTACTATCTCAGGTATCAATGTCATACCGTATCTTTGTTTGCATTGCCTGCTTTTTATTAATGATTAGTAAGAAAGGTCGTTTGGTTCCAGCGCTTATTTTGGGCTGTGTATTGATTATGTTGTACGACTTTATTAAGGG
>CANFME010000142.1 GCA_947448305.1 Burkholderiaceae bacterium | reverse complement strand
AGCCTCTAGTTCAGGGTCTGATGCTTTGGCCGTCCACATCGTCGTATTCTTATCAACACCCGTTAACTCTTCTTTGGCACCTTTGTGCGAGATGTAGATTTCAGTTTCACCTTTAGGCGATTTTTCTAAACGTGTTCTAAATTTATCTCGCTCACCCGTAGAGTAAAGCGTCTCTAAATTCTTACCTAAAAATCGACGAACCATATCATCCGGAATGTTCGCTCTATTTTCAGCCCAATCCGTTTCCATAATGCCAGTGTTAGGCGAATCAGTTGCTAATAAAAATCCAGTATCTTCCCAAAAGCTTTTGATTTTCGGATACAGCTCAGCGCCCGACTTTTGCGCAACAATCCAGCGACGATTGCCTTCACGTTCGATCTTAAATCCAGCTTGCTCTGGCGTAACGGTGTTTTTATTGACGACTTCCTTGCCCTTAGCGGTAGATGCGCTGTACTGCGATAAAGTAGCCACTCCATCAGACACGCCATATCTTTTATCTACATTGGGCATTGATAGGTCAGGCGGAACACTTAAATTAGGCGTTTTCTTTTCACCTTGCGATTTATAGTCAATCGATTCGTTAGTGAATGACGTGGTACAAGCAGTGATAGATAGCAAGGCTAAAACTAGTAAGCCAAATTGGGGGTACTTTGTAATGCGCATTAAAAATTCTCTTTCCATAGTTTGCAAGTATTAATTACTGACACGATTTCTTTTTTAACAGCACAAACTCGATCGAAGCTGAGTTTATACAGCTTTAATAAGTCCTAATTGAATTAGTTCATTTTTAAGATTTTCTCTTAATGAATCAGACATCGGTAATAAAGGCAGACGAATGCCCGAATCTATTTTGCCCATTTCATGTAAAGCCCATTTAACCGGTATTGGATTGGGTTCAACAAACATTAACTGATGGAGTTTTAACAACTTTAAATGAAGGTTGCGAGCTGTTACTAAATCGCCTTCAATAGCCGCTTCACACAACATGGACATTTCTTTTGGCGCAATATTAGCGGTCACAGAAATATTGCCATGTCCACCCATTAGCATTAAAAAGATGGCAGTTAAATCATCCCCAGAAAAGACTGCGAAATGATCACTACCTTGGCGCTTCAAAGCGTTTATTAAGTCACAAACTCTTTCTAAATTTCCAGTTGCATCTTTTAAACCATTGATACCAGGAACTTGCGCTAGTCTGAGAATCGTCGCATTACTCATGTCGGCTACTGTTCTGCCAGGAACGTTATACAAGATCACAGGTAAATCAACTTTTTCTGCAATCGTTTTGAAATGTTGATAGATGCCTTCTTGAGTAGGCTTGTTATAGTAAGGAACTACCTGTAAGGATGCATCCGCCCCGACGCTTTTCGCAAAAGCAGTCAACTCAATTGCTTCTAAAGTGGAATTTCCGCCAGTTCCTGCAATGACAGGTATCCTCCCAGCAATATGCTCAACTGCTACTTTAATAAGTTCACTATGTTCCTCAACATTGACCGTGGGAGACTCTCCAGAGGTCCCAACAATCACAATGCCGTGTGTTCCCTGTTCAACATGCCAGTCTAATAATGCTTTTAAACCTGGCAAATCTAATTTACCATCGGCAAACATTGGTGTGGCGATAGCAACGATACTACCTAAGATAGGCAGATTTGGATAAAGTGCTTTAATTTTCATAATCTAATTGTAGCCCAATGATGTTTCGCTTTACAGCACAAATCCTTTGAATCATGGCAGGTTTTGGTCTTTCCAAATAGCCCTGCTCAAAAGATACGACAGAAAAGTCATTTCGCGCCTGAATATATTGCCACAACTCATCCTTTTGTAACAAAAAAGCAGGATTTGAGGGCTTTCCAAACTGTTCATTACCTAATGCAAAGGTTTCATAAATAATGACACCACTTGGCAATATTAGGTCCAGTAATTGCTGGATATGCGGACGATATAGATAGTTTGTCACCATGACGCCATAGATTGGATAAGCTTCTGGCAGTAACGGAAAATCTGGCGCCTCTAAATCAAGCTCTAAGACTTGCAAACGATTTTGCAAGTGTATCGGTAATGATTGCTTCAGTTCCAAGATGGGGCTAGTGTTTAAATCGACGGCAAGTACTTGATATCCTTGCTCTAGGGCTAACTTGCTATGGCGTCCGCTGCCACAAGCCAAATCAAGAACAAAGCCCTTCTCAGTTTGTGGGATTAAAGAAATAAACCTCTTCACCCAATCTGATGGAGCAACACCATTAGGAGTAATCAAGACCCATCGCCTCGCGCACATCTCGCATTGTTTCTTGCGCCACTTTACGAGCGTTATCACAACCATCCGCAATAATCGCTCTTAACAAACTTGGATCATCCAAATATTTTTGAGCTCTTTCAAGCATTGGCTGCTGCTCTATTAAGATACTTTTTATCAAAGGCTCTTTACATTCAATACAACCAATCCCCGCACTCTGACAGCCCTTTTGCACCCAAGCTTTGGTCGTCTCATCGGAATAAACCTCGTGCAATTGCCACACTGGACAATGCTTTGGATTTCCGGGATCGGTTCTTCTAACCCGAGCTGGATCGGTTGGCATAGTCTTCACTTTTTTCGTGATGGACTCTTCACTTTCCCGCATTGAGATCGTATTTTGATACGATTTCGACATCTTTTGACCATCTAGGCCTGGCATTTTGGATGCCGGTGTTAACAAAGCCTGTGGTTCAACCAAAATAATTCTTCTCGACCCTTCAAGATAGCCAAATAATCTTTCACGATCACCCATCGATAAGCTTTGATCTTCATGCACAATCGCTTTGGCAGTTTCGAGAGCGTCCTGATCACCCTTCTCCTGAAAGGCAGTTCTGGCTTCAAGATACAGTTTAGTTCTTTTACCACTGAGCTTTTTGGCAGCGATCATCGCCTTTTCTTCGAAGCCAGCTTCACGTCCGTAAAGATGGTTAAAACGTCTAGCAACTTCGCGAGTCATTTCCACATGGGGAATTTGATCCTCACCAACAGGAACCTGCTGGGCACGGTACATTAAAATATCGGCCGCTTGGAGTAATGGATAGCCTAAGAAACCGTAGGTCTGTAAATCTTTTTCTTTGAGTTTTTCTATCTGATCTTTATAGGTTGGCACACGCTCTAACCATCCTAAAGGAGTACCCATCGAGAGGAGTAAGAATAGCTCCGCATGTTCAGGTACGCGACTTTGAATAAATAAAGTACTTTGCGTCGGATCAACGCCTGCTGCAAGCCAGTCAACCACCATATCCCACACAGAAGCTTCAATGATTTCAGGGCTGTCGTAATGCGTGGTTAAAGCATGCCAATCTGCCACAAAGAAAAAGCAAGGGTATTCGGATTGCAGTCGAATCCAATTTTTAAGAACCCCGTGATAGTGACCAAGGTGCAGAGAGCCCGTCGGGCGCATTCCAGAAATAACGCGTTCAGCAAACATAATTAATTAAAGTTGAATAATGACCAGACTGGTTTTAAAGAAGAAGGCAACGTTGGAAGTGTACCTAAATCCGTGTGACTCTCATCTGGTGAATGAAAATCAGCCCCCCTAGAAGCATAAAAACCGTAGCGTAATGCCACTTTTTCATACTCATGATATTGATATGGTGCGTGACTACCAGTAATAACTTCAATCCCTTGACCGCCAAACTCTTTAAAGGATTTGTACATCTCATCTTTTTGTAATTCTGTGAGTCGGTACCGTCCAGGGTGGGCAATCACGGCCACCCCACCAGAGCTTGTAATCCAAGTAACAGCCTCACGTAAAGTCGCCCATGCATGCTCAACATATCCAGGATTACCAGGTGTCAAAAACCTCTTAAATACCTCTTCGATATCCTTACAGACCTTTTTGTCGACTAAAAACCGTGCAAAATGCGTGCGGGATAATAATTCTGGATTGCCACAAAACTGCATTGCCCCTTCGTAAGCATCTGGTATCCCGACTTCGGCAAGTTGATTTGCCATTAACTTGCCGCGTGCCACTCTACCGTCTCGTGTTTGCAGTAATCCAGCAATCAAGCCTGCGTGCTCAGGATTAATTCCTAAACCAACAATATGAATAGTTTGATCCATAAAGCTCACAGAAATTTCAACTCCGCTAACGTACTTCATGCCGAGATTAAGCGCCGCCTTTTGGGCCCGCGCCTGTCCACCAATCACATCGTGATCGGTAAGCGACCAAAGCTCCACACCATTCGAGTGGGCCCGGATTGCTAAAGCTTCCGGAGACAGCGTGCCATCTGATACTACCGAGTGGCAGTGTAAATCGGCATTTGTAATATTCATCTGCATATTTTAATTGTTTTGAGCCATGTCATGGCAATAAAATCGCCTACCAACTGTCTAAAATTCTAATAAGGCATGTAAACAAGGGGCCTTTGTAGCCGCTTTATAAATTAATGTTTTAAATTCAATTAGTTAGAAGTATGCTTTTTTTCGGACTTCTTTGCGACGTAGACCTTAAGTCAAAGAAGTATCAACAATTCTTCTTGGTGCAGCTAAATACTCTTTTGATTGCATTTCGATAATTCTTGAAACAGTACGGTGGAATTCGTTCGCCATTTGTCCTTCAACATATAAAGCGTGTGCTTCCACTTCAGCTGACATAATTAACTTAATTTTATGATCGTAAAAAACATCAATCACCCAAGTAAATCGTCTAGCCTCACTAGACATCCTTGGTGTCATCATTGGGATGTCACTCAGGATGACTGAATGAAACATTTCGGCAATTTCTAAGTAATCATTTTGAGACCGAGGTCCACCACATAAAGTTTGAAAATCAAACCAAGCAATCCCGCCTGCCCTGCGTTTACACGGAATAATGCGGTTTTCAATATGCAATTCATGCGCTTCATCAGTATGAGCACCCGCTAGACTGTCAAAGGTTTTAGCTAACTCAATATCCACCTCAGTACTTAAAGGATACAAATAAACTTGCACTTGATCCATCAAGACTTTTCTGTAGTCTACTCCAGCGTCTACATT
>CANFME010000141.1 GCA_947448305.1 Burkholderiaceae bacterium | reverse complement strand
TAAAGAAATTACTGGGGTTGCTCCATTAGGTTGGTATACCGGTCGAGATTCTCCTAATACAAGGGCTTTGCTCCTTGAGCAAGGCGGGTATCTTTACGATTCCGATTATTACGGAGATGATTTACCCTTTTGGACAAAACAAACAACCAGTGATGGGACAGAAAAAGATCATTTAATTATCCCTTATACATTAGATTCTAATGATATGCGGTTCGCATCTCCTCAAGGATTCAATACGGCCGAACATTTTTATCAATACTTAAAAGACAGTTTTGATGTTTTGTATGCCGAAGGAGACCCAAATGGTCAAAATCAACCCAAAATGTTGTCTATAGGCATGCATTGCCGCATTCTTGGTCGTCCAGGAAGATTCATCGCCTTACAAAAGTTTTTGGATTATATTGCCCAGAAGGAAGATGTTTGGGTTTGTCGTCGAATTGATATTGCTAATCATTGGTATCAAAATCATCCTGCAAGATCCCTTTAATTAGATATAAAGTTTTTGAACCGTTAAATAATGAAAATAGACCAAATCAATCAATTTAGTAAAAAAGAGTTTCTGGATGCCTTTAGTGGAATTTTTGAACATAGCCCCTGGGTTGCTGATCAAGCATTTTCTATGATTCCTTTTGCGACGATGGCAGATTTGCATGAAAAAATGGTTACTATAGTTAGTAAAGCCAGTCATGAAATGCAACTCAAGTTAATTTGTGCTCATCCGGAGCTTGCTGGTAAAGCGGCGATTAAAAAGGAACTGACCGAACACTCGCTTAATGAACAGAGCGGTGCTGGTTTGGATCAATGCTCTGCGCAAGAATATGAACTTCTTCAATCGCTGAACTCAAAATATCAATTGAAGTTTGGGTTTCCATTTATTTTGGCCGTTAAAGGCCATAATCGGCAGAGTATTATCGAAAATTTTTCAAATCGACTCAACAACGAAAAATCAGTAGAGTTTCAAGAGTGTTTGCAACAAATTTATAAAATTGCTAAATTTCGATTGCAGGTTTTTGAGAATATATAAGTAATAGATTCAGAAGCACTTTTTGCACCAAGTTAGGGAAGATGGGGTTTGTTTCAGTATTTTTACTTTAAATGAATGAAGCCTTCATTTAAAGTTTAGTTTAATGCGTAATGGTAATTTTTTTAACAAGCTTAAATAACATAGGACGAACAATGTCGATCAAATTTCAATTTTTAAAGCGTTTGCTGCTAGTTTTAGCAATTGCTTATTCAGGTAATTTGTTTGCTCAAACCCCCATCAAGTTTCAGCTGGACTGGCGCTTTGAAGGGCCTGCTGCATTATTTCTGCAGCCTGCTGCCAAGGGTTACTTCAAACAAGCTGGTTTAGATGTCAGCATTGATGCAGGTAATGGCTCAGGAAATGCAGTGAACCGGGTTGCTTCAGGTTCTTACGATATCGGATTTGCTGATATGGCTGCACTAATGGAGTTTTATGGCAATAATCCGGATGCACCAAACAAACCAGTTGCGGTAATGGTGGTCTACAACAACACCCCAGCTTCAGTTATTACGATTAAGGGATCGAATGTAAAGAAGATTTCTGATTTAACAGGTAAAAGATTAGGTGCACCAGTTTTTGATGCAGGTAGAAGATCATTTCAACTTTTCCAAGATGCGAATAAATTAGGTCCAGTGAACTGGACTAGTATGGATCCTGCATTAAGAGAAACCATGTTGGTTAAAGGCGATCTCGATGCGATTACAGGTTTTGGTTTTACTTCTATCCTGAATTTGGAAGCTAGAGGAGTGAAGCCCGAAGACATTATTGCTTTCCCCTATGCACAAAATGGCGTCAAACTTTACGGTAACGCAATTATTGTTTCTCCAAAACTAATCAAAGAAAATCCAGCTGCAGTCAAAGCCTTTCTTGAAGCATTCACAAAGGGTGCAAAAGAAGTGATTGCTAATCCGGATGATTCTATTCAATACGTTAAACAAAAAGATGGCATTATTAACGTGGATTTAGAAAAACGTCGCTTAAGACTAGCAATTAAAGATGCTATTGTTACTTCTGATGCAAAAGCAGAGGGTTTCGGTACTCTATCTTTACCCAGATTAGCGTTAATGGCTTCCCAAGTTTCTGATATCTATAAAACCAAGACCAGAGTAAATCCTGACCTAGTTTGGGATGGCTCTTTCCTCCCATTAGCAAGCCTTAAAACAGTGTTACCGAAATAATGTCTGATTCTTTTATAAAATTTGATGACGTTTCTCATGGGTACGGTGATTTGCCGGCCCAAGGGAAGTTCGCGGTAGAAAATATTTCCTTAGAGGTTAATACGGGCGGGTTTATTGCTATCGTAGGCCCATCAGGGTGCGGTAAGTCGACTTTTATGAAGTTGACAACTGGACTACAAAAACCGAGTCGAGGGCTTATTACGGTTGGTGGTAATCAGGTTAATGGTCCTTTAAGTTTTAGTGGGATGGCCTTTCAAGCCCCAACCTTATTGCCTTGGCGTACGACGCTAGATAATATTCTCTTGCCCTTGGAAATCGTCGAGCCTTTTCGCTTTGATTTTCGTAAAAAAAAGGGTGAGTACATTGAGAGAGCCCTTAAACTTCTTGAGAGTGTCGGTCTAAAAGGGTATGCGGATAAATTTCCGTGGGAACTTTCTGGCGGTATGCAACAACGTGCCAGCATTTGTAGAGCGCTGATTCATCAACCCAAGATGCTATTGCTCGATGAGCCTTTTGGCGCTTTAGATGCATTTACCCGTGAAGAGCTTTGGAATATTCTGAAAGATTTATGGACTGAACAAAAATTCAATGTCATCTTGGTGACCCATGACTTAAGAGAAGCTGTTTACTTAGCAGATACAGTTTATGTGATGAGTAGAAGTCCCGGAAAAATTGTCTTCAAAAGAGAAATTGATTTGCCTCGGCCTAGGGATTTAGAAATTACCTATACAGAAGCATTTACAAGTATTGTGCATGAACTCAGAGGACATATTGGTTCAATAAGGTCCGGAAAATGAAAAAGAAAAATATCCTAGAAAAAAATGCGGCACTAGTATTGTTCATTACATTATTAGTAATTTGGCAACTGATCTGTACAGTATTCAAAGTCAGTGAATTTATTTTTCCTAGCCCAATTCAAATCGCTGAAAATCTTTTTGAGTTTAGGTTAGAAATCTTAAAGCACTCATGGGTGACATTTTGGACAACAATGGTTGGCTTTGGCATTTCAATTGTTGTTGGTGTGTTGTTAGGTTTTCTGATTGGTTCTTCGAAGTTTGCTTATGACGCTCTCTACCCAATCATGACTGCTTTTAATGCACTGCCTAAAGCAGCCTTTGTACCTATTCTCGTTGTATGGTTTGGTATTGGCGCTGGCCCAGCGATTTTGACTGCTTTTTTAATTAGCTTTTTCCCTATTATGGTTAACATTGCAACGGCTCTTGCTACCATTGAACCAGAACTTGAAGACGTATTGAGAGTTTTAGGGGCAAGTAAGAGAGACATCATTGTTAAGATTGGTATGCCAAGATGCTTACCTTTTTTCTTTGCAAGTTTAAAAGTAGCAATTACCTTAGCTTTTGTGGGAACTACTGTTTCTGAAATGAGTGCCTCCAATGAAGGAATCGGCTACTTATTGATTTCAGCAGGATCTTCGATGCGATTACCACTCGCTTTTGCGGGACTCGTTTCAATTGGTGTAATGGCAATGAGTATGTATGAGTTGTTTGCTGTGATTGAACGTAAAAAGACTGCCTGGGCACATCGTAGTTAAACTGTTGTCGTTGAAAGTGAACTCTATAGCTGAAAGTTTTTTGCTATGG
Organism: Burkholderiaceae bacterium; assembly: GCA_947448305.1. GTDB lineage: Bacteria > Pseudomonadota > Gammaproteobacteria > Burkholderiales > Burkholderiaceae > Polynucleobacter. Next base: position 1,267 of record CANFME010000141.1, on the reverse strand, counting down.
AGTTCATTGAACAATTCAGCTTGGACTTCTAAGTAAATTCATCGCAAAAGCTTAAATTATTATTTGGCGTTTTAAAAACCGACCTCCATATGTCAAAAAGTAATCATCAATTACTCTTCAATATTTCCCATTTAGTTACCATGGATACGCAGTCTTCCGAATTGAAGGATGCAGCTATCTATATCGAGGGCCATCAAATTAATTGGATTGGTAAGACCTCTGAAATTCCGAGGGAGTATCTTGAGAGTGCCGAAAAAATTGATATGCGAGGATATGTTGTTTTACCAGGTTTCATTAATACGCATCACCATATGTTCCAGTCTTTGACGAGGGCTGTTCCACAGGCTCAGGACGCAGAATTATTTGGATGGCTAAAAACACTCTATCCAATCTGGGGGAAAATTACACCAGAGATGATTAATGTTTCAGCTATTACCGCTATGGCTGAATTAATGCTGTCTGGTTGTACGACGACAAGTGATCACCTATACCTATTTCCAAACGGATCCAGTTTGGAAGATGAAATTAGCGCAGCCCAGTCACTCGGTGTTCGCTTTCATGCGGCGCGCGGTTCGATGAGTGTTGGTGAAAGTTTAGGAGGCCTACCGCCTGATGCGCTCGTCGAAAATGAGGAGTTTATTCTAAAAGATACACAACGATTGATAGAACGCTGGCATGATTCTTCCAAATATTCTATGCTGAATATTGTCGTTGCCCCCTGTTCACCTTTTTCGGTTTCGGAAAATCTAATGAGGGAGTCAGCGCTATTAGCAAGACATTACGGTGTCAGCTTACATACCCACCTAGCTGAGAACATTAATGATGTTTTATATTCAAAAGAAAAATTCAATCAAACACCTGCTCAATATGCAGAAAGTCTTGGCTGGGTAGGGGATGACGTTTGGCATGCGCACTGTGTTCATTTAGACGACTCTGGGATTCAGTTATTTGGACGAACCAAAACGGGTGTATGTCATTGCCCTAGTTCAAATATGCGCTTAGCCTCTGGTATTGCTCCTGTGCGCCAAATGATCAGTGCAGGTGTTCCTGTGGGGCTGGGGGTTGACGGTTCAGCATCCAATGACTCTGGGAATTTGATACAAGAGGTAAGGCAGGCGATGTTATTACAACGCGTTGCCAATAATGATCCTCAAGCGATGAATGCAAGACAAGCCTTAAGGATAGCAACGGTGGGCGGCGCACAAGTACTGGGGAGAAATGATATTGGTTCTCTCCAAGTGGGAATGGCTGCCGATATGATTGGTTT
>CANFME010000140.1 GCA_947448305.1 Burkholderiaceae bacterium | reverse complement strand
GTAAATCTCTTTTTGATTCAACCAAGGCAGGTGTTTATAGCTTTATGTCTTTCTTAACTTAGGAGAAGCATTATGTGGAGAATTTGGAAACTATACGACCCTTTGAGGGCGATGGTAGCACAAGGCGTTTTTCTCTTTTCATTAGCCGCGATGATTCATTTGGTTTTATTGAGTACCAATCAATACAAATGGTTAGACGGTATGTCACAGCAGCAGTATACGCAGTCTCGAGCTGCTGCAGCAAAGTAACTTGTAGTATCAAGCCTTGGACGGGTTTGAAAACAACCCTCCAAGCACGAATTCTAAGTAGTTTAATTTTGAATAAATGGGAGAGCACATCATGGCGATGCTCAATTTTGAGAGAAAGTACCGAGTAAGGGGTGGAACTTTAATCGGCGGAGATCTATTTGATTTCTGGGTTGGTCCTTTTTATGTGGGATTCTTTGGGGTCACCACATTATTTTTTAGTTTTATTGGTACCGCTATGATATTTTGGGGGGCAGCTCACCAAGGTGTATTTAACATTTGGCAAATCAATATTGCTCCACCAGACCTGAAATATGGCCTTGGAACAGCGCCGATGATGGAGGGTGGTTTATGGCAAATTATTACAATTTGTGCTCTCGGTGCGTTTGGATCTTGGGCTCTACGAGAAATTGAAATTTGTCGAAAATTAGGGATGGGATTACATGTCCCTTTCACCTATTTAATGGCTGTATTTGCTTATTTCACTCTTGAAGTTATTCGTCCAGTGTTGATGGGGGCATGGGGTCATGCGTTCCCATACGGCATCATGAGTCACTTGGATTGGGTTTCAAATACGGGTTATCAATACTTACATTTTCACTACAACCCGGCACATATGATTGCGGTGTCTTTGTTCTTCGGAACAACCCTTGCTTTATCACTGCATGGTGCATTAGTTCTATCTTCTACCAACCCTGGTGCTGGTCAAACTGTAAAAACACCAGAACATGAAGATACCTTTTTTAGAGACATTATTGGCTATTCAGTTGGTACGCTAGGTATTCATCGTGTTGGATTATTCCTAGCTGTTGCGGCAGTTTTTTGGAGTGCTGTTTGTATTATTATTAGCGGCCCATTTTGGACTAGAGGATGGCCAGAGTGGTGGACTTGGTGGTTAAATATGCCGATTTGGCAATAAATGTGATTTCGGAGAATTAATATGGACTATCAAAATCTATTCACTCAAACTCAAGTTATTGGCCCAGAAAATCATGGGGCTCCGATTAATGAATACGACATGCGTGAGCGTAGTCGTGGAGTTGGCTTTAGTTACTTACTTGGTAAGTTAGGTAATGCGCAATTAGGGCCAATCTATTTAGGTCGTTTAGGTGTTGCATCACTCATTTGTTTTATGACAGCATTTGTGATTATTGGTTTCAACATGCTTGCACAAGTCGGTTGGAATCCAATTCAATTTGTTAAACAACTATTTTGGCTTTCGCTGGATCCACCGTCACCAAAATATGGGCTTCGTCTTGCACCTCTAAGTGAAGGTGGTTGGTGGAATATTTGTGGCTTGTTCCTAACTACATCTATTTTATTATGGTGGTTGAGAACCTATAACCGCGCAAGAGCATTGGGTATGGGCACGCATGTACCTTGGGCTTTTGCAGCTGCGATTTGGCTATATCTTGTATTAGGTCTCTTTCGTCCAGTATTAATGGGTAGTTGGAGCGAAGGCGTCCCTTTTGGAATTTTTCCACACCTAGATTGGACTGCTGCTTTATCGATTCGTTACGGAAATTTATTCTATAACCCGTTCCATATGTTGTCGATCTTCTTCTTATATGGATCAGTTCTCCTGTTTGGAATGCACGGCGCTACGATTCTTGCAGTGGGTCGCTATGGTGGTGAACGTGAGATTGAACAAATTGTTGATCGTGGAACAGCTTCAGAACGTGCAGCGCTTTTCTGGAGATGGACTATGGGCTTTAATGCCACGATGGAATCCATTCACCGTTGGGCTTGGTGGTTTGCAGTATTATGCCCAATTACAGGTGGTATTGGTATTTTGTTAACAGGTACATTTGTCGATAACTGGTATGTATGGGCAATGCATCACGGCATGGTTCCTTCTTATCCATCAACAAATATGATCGATCCTTCGATTGCTACTCCAGCATTTACACCAGCAGTTCAAGGAGTTAAATAATGAGAAAAATTTATTTATCACTAGTTGCTCTTTTGGGAGTCACTTTGATTCTTTCTGGATGTGAAAGACCTGCTTTCCAAAAAGACCAGAGTGGTTTTAGAGGAACTGCAATGGTTAACGTCCAGAATCCAAGAATCAACGCTGAAAAAGCCAAACTTAATGAATTGCCACCTTCAACGGGTCCAATTCCAGGTGATGGTCCCAAAGCGGCTGATGTTTATAAAAACGTTAAAGTGCTGGGTAACTTAAGCCAAGCCCAATTTACTACGTTTATGGTGAGCATGACAAATTGGGTAGCTCCTCAAGAAGGCTGTTCTTACTGCCACAACGTTGCCAATTTTGCTGAAGACGCTAAATATACAAAAACTGTTTCGCGTCGTATGATTCAAATGAATCAAAATATCAATGCAAATTGGAAAGACCACGTTAAGGAAACTGGCGTTACTTGTTACACATGCCATCGAGGAAATAATATTCCACAAAATGTTTGGTTTAAAGACGTGCCACAAGGTATCAGTGGGCCTGCATTAGGGCAACGTAATGGCCAGAATGCACCAGCTGCCAGCGTTGCATATTCATCATTAACTAATGAACCTTTCTCTAAATACTTATTACAAAGTAATCCAGCTCGTATTCAGGGTAAAGAAGGTTTGCCAAATGGTAATGTTCATTCTCTTCAAGAAACTGAACATGTCTACGGCTTAATGATGCATTTCTCTAAATCTTTAGGGGTTAATTGTACCTACTGCCATAACTCTAGAAACTTTGCAGATTGGTCACAAAGTACGCCTCAGAGAGGTCTGGCTTGGTATGCCATCCAAATGGTAAAAGATGTTAATAATACTTATATGGAGCCATTGACTTCAACTTTTCCGGCACATCGTTTAGGTGGAACTGGAGACGTAGCAAAAGCAAATTGCTCTACATGTCATCAAGGTGTAAACAAACCTCTTTATGGCAAAAGTATGCTTGCAGATTATCCTTATTTAGCTTCGCAATATTCAGAGGCAAAGAAAGTTGGAACGTCTTTGGCAGCTAAATAATTTACCGGTGTTGTAGCGCTGTTTTATGGCGCCCTCGGGCGCCATTTTTTAAAGGAATTAGTGGTGGATATTCAAGTTGATCGATTCAAAATTTCTAATCTTAGTGATTTGGATCAATCTCAATCAGCAAGCTCTAGAGCCATTGTGATTGGTTCCGGTTTTGGTGGACTTGCTGCTGCCATTCGACTAGCTGTTAAAGGCTACGAGGTAACTGTCCTTGAAAAATTAGATTCACCCGGTGGTCGTGCTTATGTACACCGTAGAAATGGATATACCTTTGATGCAGGACCAACTATTATTACTGCACCATTCTTATTAGAAGAATTGTGGACACTATGCGGTAAAAAAATGAGTGATGATATCGATTTACGTTTAATGGATCCTTTTTATCAGGTTCGATTTAATGATGGAAGAATCTTTAATTACACAGGTGATCCTGAGAAAATGCGAGCAGAAGTTGCTAAATTTTCTCCAAATGATTTACCTGGCTATGAAAAATTTTTATTGGAAGCAGAGAAGTGTTACAAACTTGGCTTTCAAGATTTAAGTGCCGTCGCTTTTACCAAATTTACGGATCTTTTAAAAGCAGTTCCAAGTATGATCAAGATGAAAGCTTGGGAGAGCATATACAAGTTAGTTGCCAGACATTTTAAGGATCCTCAATTACGTCAAGTGATGAGTTTTCACCCATTATTGATTGGCGGTAATCCCTTTTCTGTGACAGCAGTTTATGCTTTAATTAACTCACTGGAACGTAAGTGGGGAGTCCATTCAGTAATGGGGGGTACTGGCGAATTAATTCGTGGTATGGCTAAACTATTGGACGGACTTGGCGTAAAAATTCGGTACGAAAGTCAAGTCAGTAAAATTAATATTTCTGATAATAGGGTGACTGGCGTGACTTTAAAGGACGGACAAGTTCTTTTTGCAGACCACGTAGTTTCAAATGCTGATTCAGCATGGACTTATCGTTATTTAGTAGAAGAAAAATATCGTAAACATTGGACCAATAAGAAGGTTGAAAATGGTCGATATTCAATGAGTTTATTTGTATGGTATTTTGGGGTTAAACGTCAGTACTCTGAAGTTCCTCATCACATGATGTTATTGGGTGACCGTTATGAGGCTTTGCTGACAGATATTTTTAAAAAGCACCATTTGGCAAAAGATTTTAGTTTATATCTTCATCGTCCCACTGCAACGGATCCATCTATGGCTCCAGCTGGCCATGATACTTTTTATGTTTTATCACCTGTTCCTCACCTTGATAGTGGGATCGACTGGCAAACCCATATGGAGTCATATCGTGCCTCGATTCAGACTTATCTAGAACAAACAGTATTACCTGGCCTTGGCGAGCATATTACGGAATCTTTTTGTACGACCCCACAAGACTTTAAGGACAATCTTTTATCCTTTAAGGGAGCTGCATTTGGGCTAGAACCCCTACTCTTGCAAAGTGCGTGGTTTAGGCCACATAATATTAGTGAAGATATTCAAGGTTTGTATATGGTCGGTGCAAGTACCCATCCTGGCGCTGGAATTCCTGGCGTTTTATCATCGGCAAAGGCATTGGAAAGTGTGATGCCGGCAGTTCAAAAAAGGAGCAACCATGCTTTCTAAATTACTGATTAATCCCTTTGTTATGTTTCAACAACAAAGTTTGGTGGCAAGTGGCTCATCATCCACAACTACAGATACTATTCAGTGCGAGGAGCTGATGCGTGGTGGTTCAAAATCATTTTTTGCGGCGTCCAGAGTTTTACCAAAACGGGTTCGTAATCCTTCTATTGCTTTGTATGCATTTTGTCGATTAATGGACGATATTGTTGATGATGGTGGCGATGATATTGGCATCATTCAAACATTACAAGAACGAATTGATTTGATTTATCT
>CANFME010000139.1 GCA_947448305.1 Burkholderiaceae bacterium | reverse complement strand
CCAGGTCATTTATTTCCGTATGCGCCTGAGAGGAAATACACACCCTGTGATGCGAGCAAAGATCAGCTATTTGCCCTCAGAGATCATTTAGGATTTAGTAAAAATGTGATTGTGCAAGCTACTTGCCACGGAGCAGATAATAGCGCCTTAGTCGATGCTTTATTACATAGTTCAGATAAAGCAAGAGGCGTTGCTACCGTCAAGCGCGATGTGACAGATGAGCAACTACAAGTCCTGCACAATGCAGGGGTTAGAGGTGTTCGATTTAATTTTGTAAAACGCTTAGTGGACTTCACTCCGAAAGAGGAATTACTGGAAATTGCTAATCGGATTAAAGCATTGGGTTGGCATATTGTGATTTACTTTGAAGCCGTTGATTTACCAGAGCTTTGGGATTTTTTTACTGCCTTACCAACCATCGTGGTTGTTGATCACATGGGCAGACCTGATGTTAGTCAACCGGTGGATGGTCCCGAATTTTCTCTCTTTATTAAGCTCATGACCGAACACAGCAACATTTGGAGTAAGGTAACTTGCCCTGAACGACTGTCCGTCCAGGGACCAAAAGCATTAAATGGTGAGCCCCATCCTTATCAAGATGTCATTCCGTTCGCTAAAAAGATTGTTGAGTTATTTCCAGATAGAGTGTTAACCGGCACGGACTGGCCACATCCTAATTTAAAAGACCATATGCCCGATGACGGCTTACTAGTAGATTGGATTCCTAATATTGCGCCAACAAAAGAATTACAGCAAAAACTATTAGTTGATAATCCAAATCGACTTTACTGGGGAAGTTGATGGAAAATTATTACGAAGAGTTCAAAAAAATCCCAGGCACTGTCATCTTTGATGCAACTCAGTCAAGGATTGGCTACCACCTTAATATGTTTGCCATGTCGCTCATGAAAGATGAGAATCGTCAAAAATTTAAAGCAGATCAAGATGCTTACCTCAATACATTTCCAATGTCGGCGATTCAACACCAAGCCGTCTTGGATAGGGATTACAACAAGATGATTGCCCTCGGTGGCAATATTTATTTTCTAGCAAAAATTGGTGCGACGGATGGTCATTCCTTTCAGAAACTTGCCTCTCTTATGACTGGTATGCCGGAGGATGACTATCGGAATATGATGATTCGTGGTGGACGTAACCCAAGTATGCCTGTTGGCCCAGTGGAGAAATAATATGGCGAAAATTATTGCAGGTGTAGCTACTTCTCATATTCCAGCAGTCGGTGCAGCGCTTGATCTAGGTAAAACGCAGGAGCCCTATTGGCAACCAGTTTTTCAAGGCTACGAAAAAGCCAAAGAATGGTTCAAAGAAACAAAACCCGACGCTATTATTTTGATTTATAACGATCATGCATCCGCCTTTTCTTTAGAGATGATTCCGACCTTTGCGATTGGTTGTGCAGACCAGTTTGCCCCAGCGGATGAAGGTTGGGGACCAAGGCCGGTGCCTGTAGTCAAGGGTTACCCAGAACTTGCTTGGCATATTGCCCAAAGTACGATTTTGGATGAATTTGATATGACAATCATTAATAAGATGGATGTTGACCACGGTTTAACCGTTCCTCTATCTTTAATGTTTGGTCAACCAACAGAATGGCCTTGTAGGATCATCCCTCTAGCTGTGAACGTTGTGCAATACCCTCCACCAACAGGTAACCGTTGCTATAACTTAGGTAAAGCTATTAGACGAGCAGTCGAATCTTTTGGACCAGATGAAAGAGTTGTGATTATGGGAACGGGTGGAATGTCACATCAGTTACAAGGTCCTCGCGCAGGCTTTATCAATTCTGAATTTGACAAAGCCTTTTTAGATGGCTTAACCAAAGATCCAGAAGCACTCGCAAAAATATCTCACTTAACTTATGTTCAAGAAGCAGGTTCCGAAGGCATTGAGCTGGTTATGTGGTTGATCATGCGCGGCGCTCTTAGTCAAGAATTAAAAGAAGTTCATCGTCACTATCACGTCCCAGCTTCGAATACAGCTGTTGGCCATATTATTTTGGAGGAAATATGAAAGTTGCTTTAGCTGGAGCAGGTGCTTTTGGTAATAAACACTTAGACGCAATGAAGTTAATTGACGGCATAGAGGTAGTATCTTTGGTAGGTCGCGAACTCGGCAAGACGCAGGAGATTGCTGATAAATACAAAATACCTCATGTCACAACCAATTTGGCTGACAGTCTTGCTATTAAAGAAGTGGATGCGGTCATTTTGTGTACTCCCACGCAAATGCACGCTGCCCAGGCAATGGCTTGTCTCAAAGCTGGCAAACATGTGGAAGTCGAAATACCGATGGCGGACTCTTTGGCGGATGCAAAGGAATTAGTGCGCTTACAAAAAGAAACTGGGAAGGTAGCGATGGTTGGCCATACAAGGCGCTTCAATCCTAGTCACCAGTATATTCATCGTAAGATCGTCGCTCAAGAATTCAATATCCAACAAATGGATGTTCAAACGTTTTTCTTCCGTCGTACCAATATGAATGCCCTCGGACAACCAAGAAGTTGGACGGATCATTTACTATGGCATCACGCCGCCCACACGATTGATTTATTCGCATATCAATGCGGCAGTCCGATTGTTAAAGCCAACGCAATCCAAGGCCCGATTCACCCTAGTTTGGGAATTGCGATGGACATGTCGATTCAGCTCAAAGCGGCTAACGGAGCTATTTGTACTTTGAGTCTGTCCTTTAATAATGATGGTCCGCTTGGCACTTACTTTAGATATATTGGTGATAATGCCACCTATATTGCGCGCTACGATGACCTGTTTGACGGTAAAGAACAAGCGATCGATGTGAGTAAAGTAGATGTGTCGATGAACGGTATTGAGATACAAGATCGAGAGTTTTTTGCTGCTATCCGTGAAGGACGCGAACCCAACGCTAGCGTGGCACAAGTACTGCCTTGTTATGAAGTCATGCACGAACTTGAATTACAACTTAAATAAATCAGAGAGACTAATTAAATGAGCTCACCCCTTTCGCAACGAAAAATTGGTCCCTTCTCCGTCACATCGATCGGGCTTGGCTGTATGAATCTCAGCCATGCTTATGGCACCCCTCCTTCTGAAAAAGAAAGTACCAAAATACTCTATGAAGCATTTGATCGTGGGATTAATTTTTTTGATACCGCTGCACTCTATGGTCTTGGTCATAACGAAACCCTGATGGGTAGTGACTTTCTTAAAACCCATCGCAATCACATCGTACTAGCTAGTAAAGGTGGTGTTGGTCCTGCAGATGGAAAAAGAGTGATCGATAGTCGTCCTGAGTCAATTCGTCGCGATTGTGAAGGTAGTCTAAAAAGACTCAAAACGGATGTAATTGATTTATATTATTTACATCGTTGGGATAAAAAAGTACCTATTGAAGATGCTGTTGGTACTTTGGGTGACCTAGTCAAAGAAGGCAAGGTTCAAAAAATTGGCCTATCAGAGGTTTCAGGACCAACCATCAGAAAAGCCCACGCAGTTCATCCACTAAGTGCTGTACAAACCGAATACTCTTTATGGACGCGTAATCCGGAAATTGCTGTCTTACCAACTTGCCGTGAACTCGATATTGCCTTTGTTGCCTTTAGTCCAGTTGGCAGGGGCTATTTCAACTCCTCCCCTATTGATATTGCTAATTTTGTAGAAAAAGATATTCGTCGTGGGATGCCGCGTTTTCATCCAGAAAACTTCTCAAAAAATTTGGTGTTTTTCGAAGCCTTACAAGCAATAGCTAAGCAGCAAGGTTGTACGATGGCTCAATTAGGCCTGGCTTGGTTACTGCAATTAGGTCAGGATATTATTCCAATCCCTGGAACCACCAACATTAATCACTTACAAGAAGATATCGACGCTGATCAGATTGCGTTAACGCCTGAAGTTTTGGATAGAATAAACCACGTTCTGAGTACGATCCCTGTTTACGGTAAGCGTTACAACGAAATAAGCCAAGCAGAGGTGGATACAGAGCAATATCCAAACTAATACCAAAACCAAGGTTCAATAATTCTTTTTAATTTTTTTAAACAGTATTTTTTCTTAGTACTTTCCCTTAAAGCGCATCGTTTAGTGGTTTTATCGATGTGCTTCGGGGATAATAAGTTTTTCCTATTCTCAATATGACAACTTCAAACTCTTTTACGCACAAGGTTTTAGGTCGACTGTGTCAAGTTAGCGCCTCGATTGGCGGGCTTGTGCTTGTTGCCCTTGCTCTCATGACACTCGCTAGCGTCATTGGTCGCGCTTTTTTTTCATCCCCAATTCAAGGGGATATCGAACTCGTTCAACTGGGTTGCGCAGTGTGTGTCGCCTGCTTTTTACCCTATACACAATATCAACGTGCCAATATTATTGTGGACTTTTTTACAGATAAATGTTCTGACAAAACCAAACAAATTCTTGATGGTTTTGGAGCCTTAACGATTGGACTTTGTTTTAGCCTGCTTACTTGGCGTTTAACAGTGGGTGGCTTGATAAATAAAGAAAATGGCGAAACTTCCATGCTAATGAGTATTCCTGTATGGATCCCTTATCTTTTAATGGTTCCCGGCTTTGCCCTCACTGCTATCGTTAGTTTTACACAATCCATTGAGTTATTATTCAATCGCAGCCAGGAGTCAGTATGAGTAACTTAAATATTGGCATCGGCGTCTTTGTCATGATGCTCGCTCTGATGGCGATTCGTATACCGATTAGCTTATCTATGTTTATTCCAGGCGCACTAGGTTATATGCTGATTGCAAACGATACAGCATTACTAAACCATTTAAAAGGTGCTGTTTATGCTCGGCTGTCGGTATATGACTTATCGGTTATTCCTCTCTTTATGTTGATGGGTGCATTTGCCATGCACGGTGGACTATCTAAAGCACTCTTCGAATTCTCCAATGCAATTTTAGGTAGGTTTAAAGGTGGTATGGCCATGGCTGGTGTTTTAGCCTGCGCAGCTTTTGGATCTATTTCAGGCTCTTCTGTTGCAACGACTGCTACCATTGCTCAAGTTGCCTACCCTGAAATGCGCAAGCTCAATTACTCTGGTCGCTTAGCGACTGCCGCACTTGCTGCCGGCGGTACGATGGGAATTCTATTACCCCCTTCCGTTACTTTGATGATTTACGCCATCATCACCGAACAAAATATTACGAAAATGTTTTTAGCGGCTTACGCGCCTGCACTTTTAGCCGCGATTGGTTATCTTTTAGCAATTGCTATTTACGTTCGACTTTATCCAGAACATGCGCCGGAACCATCCAAGCCAACCCGTCAAGAGTTTTTAAGGGCCGCTAAAAATGTCTGGCCAATCGGTCTTATTGTTACTCTCGTATTTGGTGGTATCTACGGTG
>CANFME010000138.1 GCA_947448305.1 Burkholderiaceae bacterium | reverse complement strand
TCTGTAAACAAAACTGGAGTCATCTTGCCAATGAGTCTTTGTGCATTGGTATCACTTGGCAAATCAATGTTTACAACACGATTATTTTCAGTACGACCCTGCAATTTTTTTCCGTCACGAGCCATGCCTTCAATCATGACACGTTCTGTTAAACCTATCATCGAAGTACTGATGGTTAGAATATGTTCATCGATGAGGGAGGTTAGCTCTTGAAGACGTTTGACCTTCACTTGACGAGGAATATCATCTTTTAAGTTCGCCGCAGGTGTGCCAGGTCTAGCACTGAAAATAAAGCAATAACTATTATCAAATTTAACGTCTTCTACCAACTTCATCAATTGTGAAAAATCTTCATCCGTTTCGCCCGGAAAACCAACAATAAAGTCACTTGAAATAGGAATATTTGGTTTTACTTGCCGAATTTTGCGAATAATACTTTTATATTCAAGACTTGTATAGCCACGCTTCATTGCCATTAAAATTTTGTCTGAGCCGTGTTGAACTGGTAAATGTAAATGATTGACTAGTTTCGGTAATGTTGCGTGAGCTTGAATCAAGCGCGCTGTAAATTCTTTTGGATGACTCGTTGTATACCGAATTCTTTCGATACCTGGAATGTCCGAGATATATTCAAGTAACATCGCAAAATCAGCTAAATCAGTTTGATCATTTAGCTTACCTAAGTAAGCATTCACATTTTGCCCAAGGAGTGTAATTTCACAAACCCCTTGCGCCGCTAAACCTGAAACCTCAACTAAGACATCTTCAAAGGGTCTAGAGACTTCTTCACCTCTTGTAAAGGGAACAACGCAATAGGTGCAATATTTAGAACAGCCTTCCATAATTGAAACAAAGGCTGCTCCGCCATCTTTACGAGCAGGCGGCAGGTGATCAAATTTTTCAATTTCAGGAAAGCTAATATCAACCTGTGAGCGACCAGAGCGCTGACGCTCATTGATTAATGCTGGGAGGCGATGAAGCGTCTGGGGGCCAAATACTAAGTCCACATAGGGCGCTCGATTAACAATTTGCTTACCCTCTTGGCTCGCTACACAGCCACCAACCCCAATGATTAAATTGGGCTTTTGTGCTTTTAAATCGCGTAATCGACCCAAATCAGAGAAGACTTTATCTTGCGCTTTTTCTCGGATAGAGCAGGTGTTGAGTAACACCATATCAGCTTCATCGAGATTATCTGTTGAAGTATAGCCACTTTGTGACTGCAATACATCTGCCATTTTTTCCGAGTCGTACTCGTTCATTTGGCAACCAAAGGTTTTAATAAATACTTTTTTCATAGCGTGTGGCCGATCTCAGTAGTTCAAACTGGGGGCAAACGCTTATTCTAACAGGCTAGTTGCTATTTCACAAATGGTCACCATCCGTTTATATAAATCTAAAAGCAATCACGGCAACCAGTGTAGGTATTAATGCTGCAACAAACAAATAAGTAGGATTGACTACTTTGCCGGTAAAGTACTCTTTTAAAATGGATAAACCTGCAGGATTTGGGGCATTAGCAATTACCGTAAGTCCACCCCCTGTTACAGCACCAGCAACTAACGCAATCCTAAACTCTTGTGTCGTTCCCTCAACGAGAGAGCCTAAATAGGTTAGAGCCGCATTATCGGTAAGACCAGTAAGGGCAGCTGTTCCATAAAAGGCAACCGTCGGCGTCATACTCTCAAGTAAGGGTTGTAACCACCACTTTTGTAAACTTCCTAGGACAACTAAGCCTGCCAAGAAAAAAGCCACGAGTAAAGCCTCACGCAGAATTAATGGATTTTGGTATTTTGAATAGGCCGTCGTAAAGCCCAAGAAAAACAAGAAAAGCCATAAAAATACCGCTGGGTAATGTGCAAACACCACTACGCCGGCTAAAAATAATAAGTGCACAAAAATGACCGCCATTGGCATACTTTCAGCGGGAGATTCTTTAAATTCTGTTGGGATTTGTTTACGAAAAATAATAGTAATTAGTAAGGCATTGACGAAGACTGCTAAGGCAGCTCTTTCTCCAAAATGGGTAAACATAAAAGGCGTAGACCATTCCCAAGCTGCCGCAACCATCAAAACCGGTGGGGCGGCAAAGTTAGTAAGGGTGCCACCAATTGAAATATTTACAAACAATACGCCAATAATGGCATATTGAAACTTGAGAGGAAGGCCAACTTTATAAAATCGATCACGCAATAAAAGTGCTGCTAGGGTCATAGCTGCTGGTTCGGTAATTAGGGAACCCATTAATGGAACAATGGATAAGCTAATAAAGAAAATGACGGTATTGACAGGAATAGGCGTAAATTTAGAAACGAGTTGGGCAGCACCATTGATGCCCGTATTAGCAAAAGTTAAAATGGGTTTACTCGCAGCGACGACCATCACAGCAAAAACAAAGATAGCTTCTGTGTAGTTCTGCCCTTCCACAAAATGCACAGCATCTTTGGAGGTTTGAAGAATTGAAAGCATCAAAACGAGTACTAACGCCCAAAATCCAAATACGACTTCTACTTCTCCTAAAAGATGGAAAAGTCCAGCATGTTGCGGATGCGTTTTGGACAGTTTTTCAAAAAAAGAGACTGAAAAAGTATGAATTATCGCGATAGCAAAAATAACAGTAGCAATAATTTCTATATGTGTTGGATTCATGACAGCTCGAAAAGGTGTGAAAATTTCTATTCTAAGAGGTTAAACTACTATAACTCTGTTAGTTTAATTGTATAGAAATATCGATGATTAACAAAAATATAAAACTATTACTCTAAGGTTACTAGTGTCACCGTTAATTAAGCGTTTTACTTGGGGTCTAATCCTCTTTCAAATGTTTTTTTGGACCCTAGTTCCTTGGGTATCCCACCATGCTCCGCCTTTAGATGCTACAGAAATGTACGGTTGGAGCTTAAGTTTCGAGTGGGGGTTTTACAAACATCCCCCAATGCCTCCTTGGATTGTTGCCATCGTTCAATCGATTGTTGGCAAAAACATGTTTTCTTTATTTTTATGTGCAAGTCTTGCCATTAGTGCCACCTATTATGCAGTTGCCTGGTTGGCAAGTCAGTTTCTGGACGAAAAAGAATCTGTGGTTGCACTATTTCTTTATGCTCTGACGATTTATTGTCATTTATGGTCAACCGATTTCAATCACAACCAAATACAAATGACTTTCTGGGCTTGGAGCCTATTTGTTTTGTATAAGACCTTACAATCAAAATCCCTGAGCCTAGCTTTTGTATTAGGTGCTGTGATGGGACTTAACGCGCTGTCAAAATATACCGCAGCATTTATTGTGCCTTGTGCATTGCTGCTACTAGTTTTTTCAAAACAATGGAGAGAGCAAGTTAATTTAAAAATATTTATTGTCGCAACGCTGGGATTTTTATTAGTGTTTGGCCCTCATTTATGGTGGTTAACCCAGCATGACTTCATGCCATTTCGTTATGTTACAGAAAGATTCGATGAATTGGATCAATCTAAAAGTAATTTTTTATCACTTTTAGATTATGTGGGGAATGCCTTCATAGCGCATCTATTTTTATGGATTGCTGCTGTGTTCTATGTTGCGAAATTGAAGCCTAAAAATCTGGGATCATCTTCATCCACAGCAATAGAATTACAAACCTTAAAAAATAGACAGTTTTTAATATACTTAGGCCTTGGGCCATTTTTATTGTCTTGTGTCGTAGGTATTTGGGTGCCCCTGTATTATCGTTGGGCCACGCCGATGTTGCCGATGTTGACAATAGTGCTAGCCTACTTTTTAAGAGGGCGACTTGCCCATTTATTCCAGAGGAAATATTTAATTGCTTTTATCCTCATTCAATTCATCTTTGGAATTGTCTACATTGGTAAAGCAAGCCTTAATAAAAATTCTAATCGAGGAAACTATCCAGCGCCTGAAATTGCGCAAATGGTTCATAAAAATTGGCAAACCTTATATCCGAATTCGCCGCTTAGAATTGTTGCAGGGGGTGAGTGGGAAGCTGGGTTTATCAGCTTATTTAATGCTGGTAAGATTTACGTTTTTACTCAAGCAGACTATCAATTAGCACCATGGGTTCATCCAGAGATGGTGAAAAATTGTGGGATGGTCATGATTTCGCCCAGTCAAAAGGAGTTAAATCAATTTCCTGATGCAAAAGTGCAAGCCCCAATCGTTATACCGCCGAATTCACTGTATCAAGAAGTAATCATAAATTGGGCTAGTTTGGCTCCGCAAGGCAAATGTGATTAAACGAAGTAGTATGGTAAGTAAAGGTCAATAATTTACCATCTAAGGAGAAGCTAACATGCATCCAGTTCATCATCATGTTGTAAAAATTGCTTTAGATGAAATCAAGCCTACTCAAGCAGCAGTTGGTTATCAAGAAGTTATCGCAAAGCGAAAAGAATGGGCTGACTTGACTGAGAAAAAAAGAGCGGGGTTAATTGACACGCATTGGTTCCCCAGTGTGATTGGCCCAAACCAGCAGTACTATATTGTTGACCATCATCACTTGGGCTTAGCATTACATCAAGAAGGTCAAAAAAATGTACTTCTTACCGTATTGAAAGATTTATCTTGGCTTGATTTAGAAGTTTTTTGGAAAGTGATGGAGTTTTCTCAATGGGTGCATCCCTATAATGCCAAGGGTAAACGATTGGATTATGACGAACTCCCGAATCATGTCAGTGAACTTAAAGATGATCCCTATCGCAGTCTAGCTGGTTTAGCTAGAAACCGTGGGGCCTATGCCAAAGAAGACACTCCCTTTGCGGAGTTCATGTGGGCCGATTACTTTCGACTAAATATTAAAATAAAAACTATCAAAGAATCGATGGAAAATGCAATTCAATTAGCATTAGATTTTTCAAAAAAGACGGAAGCATCTTATTTACCCGGTTGGTCTGGCTCAAAAGAGGCAAAATAATGTTTGAAATTTCTCTACCCGTTCATGAAGTAGTTATTAGACTTTCTTTAGCAATTGTCAGTGGCACAATTCTTGGTTTAAATCGTTGGATGCATCATAAGTCTGCTGGGGTTCGTACGCATAGCCTAGTCGCGTTAAGTGCGGCTATGGCAATCTTAATTATACAAAGTATGCCAGGTGGGGATGCGCAAGCTCAAAGTCGTGTTTTACAGGGTATTCTTTCTGGAATCGGTTTTTTAGGCGCTGGTGTGATTATTCACCGCGGTGTAAATGCTTCGATTAAAGGACTTACAACTGCAGCCAGTATTTGGGTTTGTGCGGTAATGGGCGTTGCTTTTGGTGCTGGCAAAATGTCTTTAGGAATCGTCGGACTCCTAGGAATTCTAGTGATTTTGATATTGGGGGGGCCACTTGAGAGGCTGACAAATCGTATATTTCAAACAAATCGAAGTT
>CANFME010000137.1 GCA_947448305.1 Burkholderiaceae bacterium | reverse complement strand
TGAGAAAAAATCTGTGGAGTCAAAATATAACGACCAACCACACCTAAGTTAGAAGGCGCATCTTCAGGAGCTGGCTTTTCAACAATATCATCTAATTTCAAAAGATTTTTTTCAAGTTTTTTCCCTGAAATAACACCATATGAGCAGCTTTGATCTTTGGTGATTTTTTCTACACCAATCACTGAGCTATGATAATGCGAGTAAACATCAATCATCTGTTGTAAGGCTGGCGTTGGACCAGTTAATAAGTCATCCGCAAGAATAATGGCAAATGGATCGTTACCCACTAATTTTTCAGCACAAAGTACCGCATTGCCAAGTCCTAAGGCTTCAGATTGACGAACATAAACGCAGTCAACATGACTTGGTTTAATACTTCGAACGATTTCTAATAATTCTTTTTTCTTTTTGTTTTCAAGTTCTATTTCAAGTTCATAAGCTTTATCGAAGTGATCTTCGATTGCTCTTTTACTACGACCTGTTACAAAAATAAGTTCAGTAATACCAGAGGCAATCGCTTCTTCTACAGCATATTGAATTAGGGGCTTATCAACCACGGTAAGCATTTCTTTTGGCATTGCTTTGGTAGCAGGTAAAAATCGTGTACCGAGTCCAGCAACTGGAAAAACAGCTTTGAAAATTTTCTTCATATTTTTTTAGTAAATTGAAAGTATAGGTTAACCTAGGGATAATTTATCCCACTGATCTGAAAGTCTTGCCAATTTGGACTTAAACTCAGCCATTCTGTTTTTCTCTTGAGTGAGAACCTCAGGGGGCGCTTTACTTATGAAACTTTCATTCGATAATTTACCATAACTTTTTTTGATCTCAGTTTCCAAACGTGCCATTTCTTTGCTGATCCGTAATTTTTCGGCTTCGACATCAATTTTGACCTCTAACAGCAGTCGAATATCGTCAATAATGACAACAGGCGCCTGTGCGCTCTTAGCATCAATGAGTTGACCCGTAGCGTCAATTTGTATGTCAGATAGTTTAGCTAGACTGATTAAATAAGGTTGGACTTGTGTTACAAAATCATGAGGTCCTTGAATCAATAGCGGGACTTTTTGCGATGGAGGAATTTGCATTTCTCCACGAAGATTTCTGCAGGCATCAACTAAAGATTTGAGTTTTTTAACCCATAATTCAGAAGTCTCATCAATTTTGCTTGGCTGAGCAATGGGATAAGGTTGTAAGGCAATGCTTTGTTTCGGACAATCTTGTAATAACTTACCTGTTTTAGGAGCCACCGTTTGCCAAAGTTCTTCTGTAATAAAAGGAATAATAGGATGAGCTAAGCGTAGAATTGTTTCTAAAACCCTTAATAAAGTTCTGCGTGTTCCTCTCTGACTAGCCGGACTGCCTTGTTGCAATTGCACCTTCGCCAACTCTAAATACCAATCACAATACTCGTCCCAAACAAATTGGTAAATTGAACTAGAGATTAAATCAAACCGGTACTCTTTGTATGCTCTATCAATATCGGCCTCTACCTTTTGTAATATAGAAACAATCCATCGATCAGCAGGAGAAAAGTCCAAGTATCCTTCCGGTCCACAGTCGCCAGGACATTTTGCGAATCCATTGGCTTCATCATTACCATCGCAGTTCATTAAAACAAATCGGGTCGCATTCCATAACTTATTACAAAAATTACGATACCCCTCACAACGGTTTAAATCAAAATTGATGTTTCTACCTAGTGTTGCCATGGAAGCAAAGGTAAATCGCAGTGCATCAGTTCCAAAGGAGGCGATCCCCTCTGGAAATTCTTTTGTAGTTTTTTGGGCTATTGCTTGAGCTTGTTTCGGATTCATTAGATTTTGAGTCCGTTTTTGCAGCAAATCTTCTAGTACAATTCCATCAATGAGGTCAATCGGGTCTAAGGTATTGCCCTTAGACTTACTCATTTTCTGACCTTCAGCATCTCGAACTAGGCCATGCACATAAACATCTTTAAATGGTACTTTGCCCGTGAAATGACAAGTCATCATGACCATTCGCGCAACCCAGAAAAAGATGATATCAAATCCAGTTACTAAAACGGTAGAGGGTAAAAAACGATCTAGCAGATCCGTCTTATTTGGCCAACCTAGTGATGAAAAAGGGACTAAAGCAGAGCTAAACCAAGTATCTAATACATCATCATCTCGTCGAAGAGTTCCAATGTAACCTGTAGCACGCGCTTTTTCATAAGCAGCTTCTTCATTCCTAGCAACAACAAAGGTACCATCGTCTAAAAACCAAGCAGGAATTTGGTGACCCCACCAGAGTTGCCTTGAGATACACCAGTCTTGAATATTTTCAAGCCATTGAGAATAAGTAGAGGTCCAGTTTTCTGGAATGAGCTTGACATCACCCTCAGTCACCGCAAGCAGAGCGGCGCTGGCAATCGATTCCCCTGGTTTGTATTGATTAAAAGGAGTTGGCTTTGACATCGCTACAAACCACTGGTCTGTCAGCATCGGTTCAATGATAGTTCGCGTCCGATCACCCCTAGGTACCATCAATTTATGGTCTACCACTTTATCTAAAAGACCTAAAGCACTTAAGTCCTCTACAACCTTTTTCCTAGCATCAAAGCGGTCCATACCCTGATAGGCAAGCGGCGCATTTTCATTAATTTTGGCATCTAAACTTAAGATACTCAGGGGCGTGAGTTGATGTCTTTGACCAACAGCATAATCGTTAAAATCATGGGCTGGAGTAACTTTAACAACGCCAGTTCCAAATGCTGGATCAACATAATCATCAGCAATGATAGGGATTTCTCGACCGCACAGGGGCAATACTACATTTTTGCCAATCAGGCGCTTATATCTTTCATCTTCCGGGTGAACCATCACAGCTAAATCACCCAACATCGTTTCAGGGCGGGTTGTTGCTACGGTTAAATGTCCAGACCCATCCGCTAGAAGATAACGAATGTGCCACATAAATCCAGCTTCTTCTAAGCTTTCTACTTCGAGATCAGAGACTGCAGTACCAAGTACAGGATCCCAATTTACTAGTCTTTTACCACGGTAAATGAGACCTTGTTCAAATAAAGTGACAAATACTTCAACAACCGCCTCAGACATCGAAGGATCCATCGTGAAGTATTCTTTACTCCAATCAATCGACGCGCCGAGTCGCTTAATTTGACTGGTAATAGTGGAGCCCGATTTTTCTTTCCATTCCCACACTTTATTTAGAAACGCTTCTCTACCTAAATCATGCCTGGAAACATTTTGGGCATCTAATTGTCTTTCCACCACAATTTGTGTCGCAATTCCAGCATGGTCAGTGCCAGGAACCCATAAAGCATTTTTCCCCTGCATCCTCGCATGGCGGGTGAGACCATCCATAATCGTTTGGTTAAAAGCATGTCCCATATGGAGCGTACCAGTGACATTAGGAGGCGGCAATTGGATGCAGAAATTGTCTTGATCAGCCCTGATTTCTAGGACATTGATATCTTTTTCAGCCCAAATTTGACTGAGCTTTTTTTCGATTGCTAAGGGTTCAAAGGCCTTGGCAAGTTCATTTGACTGATTTGCTTCGTTAGACATAGGGGATGGGGGAGTATTATTTTCTATTTTAGACATTCCTAAATTATAATGGTGTATTTCAAAGAGTCCATGTGTCTGAACTTCTACATAATTTAAACCCTGAACAGCTACAGGCTGTTACCTTAGCTACCAAAGATGAGAATGGCAATGCTCAGTCAGCATTGATTTTAGCTGGGGCCGGTAGTGGTAAAACGCGAGTTCTGACGACAAGGATTGCTTATCTCATTCAGACTGGTCAAATTTCACCGATTGGAATCTTGGCGGTTACCTTTACAAATAAAGCTGCTAAAGAGATGCTGACTAGATTGTCAGGGATGATGCCGATTAATACCCGTGGAATGTGGGTCGGAACTTTTCATGGCTTGTGTAATCGATTATTGAGAGCACATTTCAAAGATGCAGGATTGCCTTCAACATTTCAAATTTTGGATACACAAGATCAACTATCTGCTATCAAAAGATTACTCAAATCTTTAAAAGTGGATGATGAAAAGTATCCTCCAAAACAGTTGCAATATTTCATCTCTAATTCTAAAGAGCGTGGAAATAGACCAAAAGATATTTCCCCAGTTGATGAGTTTCAAGCCATGATGACGAAACTTTATCAAGCTTACGAGGAACAGTGTCAGCGTGAGGGTGTGGTTGATTTTTCAGAACTTCTTTTAAGATCTTATGAACTTCTAAAATTTCACGAGCCAATTAGAGAGCATTACCAAAAGCGTTTTAGACATGTATTAGTTGATGAGTTTCAAGATACGAACACTTTGCAATACGCTTGGTTGAAACTCTTATCTGCCCAGTCAACACCCCATGCCGCTTGTGTTTTTGCTGTTGGTGATGATGATCAAAGTATTTATGCATTTAGGGGGGCTGATGTTGCTAACATGCGCTTGTTTGAAAAACAGTTCCATCCTGTAACCGTTAAATTAGAGCAAAACTATCGTTCCCACGCAAATATTCTGGACACTGCAAATTGTCTGATTGCTCATAATACTGAACGATTAGGCAAAAATTTACGCACAGACGCTGGCCACGGCGAACCGGTTAGACTTTATGAAGCCTCTACTGACGGTATGGAAGCCTCTTGGTTAATTGATGAAATTCGTAATTTAATTAACGACGGTATGACGAGAAGTGAAGTTGCGATTTTGTATCGCAGCAACGCACAGTCACGAATTATTGAGCATGGTCTATTTTCTGCAGGGATAGCTTATCGAGTCTATGGTGGCTTGCGCTTCTTTGAGCGTGCAGAAATTAAACACGCCTTAGCTTATTTACGTTTAATGGAAAATCCTAATGACGATACCTCTTTTTCAAGGGTTGTTAATTTTCCGACTCGAGGTATTGGCGCAAGATCAATCGAAGCATTACAAGATATTGCTCGAACACAACAATGCTCTCTCTACGGCGCAGCGAGTTTTTTAGAGGGCAAGCCTGGTTCATCCATTAACGGCTTTATCCGTTTAATTGATCATATGCGGGATGCTACTCGCAGAAACACACTACCTGAGTTAATTGACTATGTTATTCAGCACTGTGGCTTAATCCAACATTATCTTGCTGAAAAAGAAGGTCAAGATCGGATTGAAAACTTACAAGAATTGATTAATGCTGCTACGGCTTTTGTCGCCGAAGAGGGCTTAGGTCAGGATGCCATTGCCTTAACGCCCATTGAGCTCAATACCAGCTTACCAGTTGAGCCATTATTTGATAATCAAGGAACTACTCAAACGACAGTCATAGAAATGTCGCCATTAGCGGGATTCTTAGCGCATGCATCACTTGAGTCTGGTGATAATCAGGCGCAGGCGGGGCAGGATGCTG
>CANFME010000136.1 GCA_947448305.1 Burkholderiaceae bacterium | reverse complement strand
CATGTATGGAACCACTGGCAAGCGATTCGGAAGAGTATCACAGCAGCGCACAAAGCGCATGCGCGGTTAGGATTGTCAAAAACCAATCCTAAACCCCTAAGGTCAATTACGCCCTTAGGCAGTTCATACTGCTTATTAGGGACGCAATTCCCCTATGCGAGCCGTAGTTTACTGTTGGACGGCGACATTGACTCCACAATTCCTTATTAGGAATAAAAGTCAATTGATTTATCAACGGCTGAGGCGCGGCGTCAGCACCACGCAAATGTAAACTTTCGTCGGTAGGAAGCCTCCATCCAGAACTTTGGCGAGATGAAGAAATAAAAGCTTCCTTTTGCATGCCGTCCAAATCAATTGCCTCAGTACAGATATTTACAACTGAAGAGTCATTACTTTTGACTGACTGAGGATCATATTTTTTGTATGAATAAATGAGGCTTTTATGCTCCGTATCAAAGTTATTCATCAAATGCGAAGGCGTGTCTTTAGATTTCATTTGTCTCTCCTGATTTATATTTATAAAAATTAAATAACAGACTACAACTAGGCAATCCAACCTGTCATACCAACTAGTGCGCCAAGGCCCAGTAAGGCAAGAATATGTAAACGGGTAAATACTACTAATAAAACAGCGACAAAAGCCAGCAACCATGTCGGCCAGTAAATCTGAATATTCATATCATGAGCCACGATAATCCAACTAGAAGCCAGCATCGTTCCCACAACGACTGGAGCTACACCTTGCTTAAAGGCCCTCACTATCATTCGTTCACTGTTTTTATGAACCCATTTTGTCGCCGTGTAATTTAACAAACAAGAGGGTAATAAAATACAAATCATCGACATTACAAAGGCCATCACAGCGTACGGGATAGTTGATTGACCCACGGGGGTGGCATTAATACCAAAGCCCCAACCGAGCATCGCCATCATTAAAGCGTTCGGACCTGGTGAAGCCTGAGCTAAGGCGATCCCAGAAGTAAACTGATCTTCCGTAATATATTTATTTTCGATCACGAAAAACTGATGCATTTCAGGGAGTAAACCAATCGCTCCACCGATTGCAAACAAAGAGACGCTCGCAAATTGCCAGGCGATATTCAACCAATCAGATAATCCGAAGCTCATGGCTGATTCTCCGAGTTATTGGGATGATTACCGGGGAGCTCACGAATGCGGCGATAAGTTAAATAAATACTTAAGGGAGCAAGAGTTAAAAGCAAAGAAATTAACTTAAAGTGAAAAATCACTAGACCCAAAAAAGCAAAAAAGGAAAAGACCAGGGCACCCCATAAAGTAATTGGGTGAGTCTTTAGACCCGTGGCTAATTTAATCGAAGAGCCGGCAATTAAACCAGCAGAAACTGCCCCCATTCCCTTCAGAGCTCCTGCCACAAGGGGTAAATCTTTAATATGTTCAAAAAAGATAGCGACTAAGATTAAAACAATGGATGGAAAGAAAAAGATGCCTAGAACTGCCAAAAAGGCGCCTAAACCACCAAACCAGCGATTACCGAGCATCACTGATAAATTCACAATATTGGGGCCTGGTAAGACCTGAGCGACCGCCCACTCTTCTAAAAATTGTTTATCCGTTAACCATTTATGCTTTTCGACGATCACCTTACGGGCAATCGGGAAAACCCCCCCAAAACCTTGCAGGGCGAGCATCGATAAAGCCCAAAATAATGCTTTAGGACTCTCTGGTCTTGCATTACCAACATGATGCTCTGGTGATTTCGAATCGCTTAAAAAAGTGTCTTGCATAACTACGAGCGTCTCATATTCAAATTCTAATAATTTAATAGAATACCCTAAAGTCTTTTCAATCGAAGAAATTTTGGAACTTCTAAAATATTCATTAGAATAGATTAATTCATAACGAAAAGGAGATTGCAATCATGGCAAACATACAAGAGATTTTGAAAGACTTAGCCCCTACTGGAAAACTCAGAGCATCAATTAACGTGGGCAATCCTATTTTGGCAAAAAGAGACGGCGTTGGCACTCTCCCCTACGGTGTTTCAATTGATTTATCAAAGCAGTTAGCAAAAGAGCTCAATACCGAAGTCGAACTCGTTGTCTTTGAAGCGGCTGGCAAGTCGGTTGAAGCTGTTTCCAATAAAAATGCTGATTTTGGCTTTTTTGCAGTGGATCCTGTCCGTGGCAAAGAAATCTTCTTTACCTCCCCTTATATCGTGATTGAAGGTGCCTATTTAGTTAAGAATGATTCAGCACTCAGAGCGAATGAAGAAGTCGATAAAGCACCAAACCGCATTGTGGTTGGTAAAGGTAGTGCTTATGATCTTTACCTCACCCGTGAAATCAAAAACGCTCAACTGGTCCGTGCTGAAACTTCACCGACCGTCATTAATCTCTTCCTTGAAGGTAATTACGAAGTCGCAGCTGGCGTGAAGCAACAGTTGGAGTCTGACATTACCAAAAATCCGAACTTGCGTTTGTTACCTGGTAAGTTTATGGAAATTCGTCAAGCCATGGGTGTGCATAAAACCACCTCTGCCGCAACGCAGGCTTTCATGTCAGACTTTGTAGAAAGAATGAAACGCTCCGGCTTTGTATCTGAATCCATGGTTCGTCATCAAATCAAAGGTGCGATGTTAGCACCACTCAGTTAAGCAAGCCGTTACAAGAATTTTTCAATATACGTAATCACACTCGCGAACTCTGGACCATTAAAACGGTGGTCCGAGTTCTCAAAAATCGAGATCTCCTCACTCCCCTGGAGCTCCCTAATCAGTTCAGTATGATCAATCACCTCATCATGACGTGAAATAAAGTAATGGGCTTTGGGTAGTGGGTCTATGGCTTGATACTGCACTAATAAATCAGCATGTTCAGGGTGGGCTGAGCGTACCTTCGCTGGATCTAAACAGGGATTAATTAAGACAAGTTGGCAAAGATAGTCGACCATCAGCTTTTCACGCAGGCGAGAAGCTAACCAACACCCCATCGAACTGCCCACCAAAATTAGCTGAATTGGATCTGAAGCTAAAGATAATTCATTAGTAGATTTTTCAGCACTCGCTTTTTTAGTAGCAATTACCTCCTGAATATTTCTAAGTACCTCAGCCTGTGCAATCTGTGGATTCAGATCAGCCGCAAAAGCAAAGACTTGGTCAGGCCCGAATCTGTCAAAAAGTTTCTGAAACTTTTCGGCTTTAGGACTTGATGCATAGCCATGAAAAAAAATGATGATGTTTTGCATTGTGAGCATTTCCAAAGGTTGTTCTATCAGATTTTACTGACAGTAGTTTCAGAAAGGTCTGATTTTTTTAAAAGTACGTTTTCCTTACAATAAATTAATCGGCACCGTTAGAAATTGGCTTCCGATAGCTAGTGGTTAGGCATGAGTGGACTAGCGAGTGAAACAAACCGTGTCAGTGATGCAAGGGTGTGTGAACTTCTAAGGTGATCTTTTCTTTGGGCATCACCGATTGACTCCCGTAAGGAGTCATTTTTTATTTTTATTTCTATTAGAACTATCGCTATGTGGGCCTTCATCAAACTGCACATGATGGGCGATCAACAGAGCCCTAGCTTCTTCAAAGCCCACCTTTTTTGGATCGCGCAAAAGGTTAAATAAAGAATTATGCTGTTGACTCAAATGACTAATCCGAACCTTTGCTTCCTCTAAAGAATACCCTAAGGAAATCTTCAAATCATCCCGCCCTACTGCCTCTTGTAAATCTTTCGGGATTTTACGGTGATAGACATAGAAGGGTTTGCCACACGGATCTAAGAGTGTTAATAAATGCGGAATCGATTTCATTTGTTCATGAGGCCTGAGAGAATCTTTTTTAAAACAGGCTCTTTAGTAAAAGACTCTTCTAAATGATTGACCATATTTAAATCAATCACATGTGCGCCCCGCTGCTCATCTAAATGAATCACACTTTTAAACCGTCTATCCCACAAAATATCCTGCGGCAAATACGAGTAAACGTGATTAACGTTTTGAGAAATGGTGCCATCGATTCCAGTAATGGTCGCAATCAAACAGGCATTTTCTGCTATTAAATCCTCTTGGGTTTTACCAAAGATGGGGCTCTCTTTAGTGATTTTGTGTTTAACAATCCAACTAGCAGTCATGACATGATAGAAGTCCTTCTCTAGCGGCAGATCAACCAAGTTAATTTCAATTTGACCATGTGCATTCGTACTTGGCATCAAGACTTGCAAGCTAATCTTGGCATTCATGATCATGTTACTGCGTAAATGTACTACCCGAAACATGAGCTTAGGCTCGCCATCATCGAGATTAATCACACATTGCTCACTAAACTTTAAGCGACCACTTGGTAATGAAATACGTGCAAAAGTTAAAGCCGCAAAGGTACCAATCCCCACCAAACCAATCATCACTTCAATAGTTGCTAAGATGTGTGCGTAGATGGTTTGCGGCGTATAGGCGCCATAACCAATCGTCCCCATCGTTTGGACACTAAAGAAAAAACAGTCTAAAAAATTATGCTCAGGTAAGCCAGCAATCGAATTGGGTTGGAGATAGTATAAAACGCCAAAGATAGCGTTTAAACCTAAGAAAATAAATACAAAATTAGCTATAAAGGTAAAGAGTGAACTCTTGAGCGTACTGTGATAAAAATCAAAGCCCTCAGAGAGATATTTCTCAAGGAAGTTCGTGCGAAGGACTCGACTGAATTTATTTTTTTGGAACATAACGATGAGTTTAAATAGGGTAAAAGCCTATAAGCTGGTATGTAAAAATAAAAGTATACGCAGAAAACTCAGCAGTCGTCATTGTTTTCAAATAAACGCCAATAAGACTACTTTTACTAGGGGATTCATTGGCTTATTTTCAATAATTTTGTTATAAAAGACATAATCCAAATAAAAACCAATTAAATGACACCTAATCCAAACGCATCACTTGCCCTCAAAATTGAACACTACCTTGCACATGGCTTATTTTTTATGCTGATCTTTGGGCTCGGCTACTGGATTTGGCCGCTCGAGAATAAAGGTACTTCTGAATTTGCCACTTACATGGCAGCCCTGCTCACAGGCACGGTTCTATTCAATCTTTGGAAAAAGAATTGGACGAACCGGATGTACGACGAAGGTGAGAAATAATCAGTTCTTGCTTTAGTACTTCTTGCTTTAGTACTTCTTGCTTTAGTACCTCTTTTAGGCAAACAAGAACTGATGAGGTGATGGGTGGAGTTACTCTACTTTGGCGCCAGAACTTACCACTACACCAGCCCATTTTTTGACTTCGCTTTGTAAGAAAGTGCCGAATTGTGCAGAAGTGTTTTTAGTTGATTCCATCCCTTGAAGCACAAACTTTTCCTTCGCTTCTGGTGTTTCCATCGCACGATTAATAGCAGCGTTCATCTGATCGACTAGCGCAGGTGGTGTGCCAACTGGAACAAAGAAGCCGACCCAAGTGTAGTCATCAAAATCT
>CANFME010000135.1 GCA_947448305.1 Burkholderiaceae bacterium | reverse complement strand
TGGTAAGCAAGTGGGTAGTGCTGATCCGAAAAGTACGACTCCAGATGAGCTGGTTCAGATGATGGTCGGACGTCGTGTGGATATGGCCTACGCTAGAAAATTTACAAGTAAGCCTGGTCAGATCGCTTTAAAGATTTCTAACTTGTATTCCGAAAATGGTATTTCTGATATTTCAATTGAGGTTCGTGAAGGGGAGATCGTCGGCCTAGCCGGATTAGTTGGGGCAGGACGAACTGAAGTGGCGCGTGCGGTCTTTGGTGCCGATAAAGTGACTTCTGGAACAGTAGAGATTTTTAGTAAAAAACGTACAGGTGAACCATTTAATTCTGTGAATATGGGGCTCGCCTTGATTCCCGAAAGTAGAAAAATAGAAGGCCTCGCTTTAATCCGATCGGTTGAAGAAAATATTATCCTTTCTGGCTTAAGTAAGATTTTTCCTAGCACATGGATACAGGTAAAAAAAGCCCAGCAAATCAGCCAAGACTTAATTGGACGTTTGCGTATTGCCACGCCCTCTGGCAAAAGAGCAGCCATGCTACTGAGTGGTGGAAATCAACAAAAAATTGTGATTGGTAAGTGGTTAACGACAGACTCTAAGATTTATATCTTTGATGAACCTACGCGGGGAATTGATATCGGTGCAAAAGCTGAAATTTTTGCCCTAATTTACAAATTAGTAGAAGAGGGCGCGGCTGTCCTCATGATTAGTTCTGAGCTGTCTGAGATTGTCAATGTGTGCGATAAAGCCTATGTGATGCGCGAGGGTAGAATTTCTGGCATTTTGGAAAAATCTGAACTTACTGAAGAGAATGTATTAACCCTAGGAATGACGAATGCGTGATTTGACCTTGCCACAAAATTCGATAATAGCAAATCTAATGCAACGTATTCCCGGTGTGGCAATCATGTTGATTATTTGCATCTTGTGTTTTGCCATTCTCAGTCCTGATTTTTTATCAATGCGCAATATTGCCAACGTGGGTGTGCAGTCAGCCATTCTGCTAATGATTTCTTTGCCGATGACACTCGTGATTATGACCGAGGGCATCGATATGTCGATTGGTGCGGTACTAACATTTTGTGGAGTAGTCGCCGCTTATGTTCTTGGTCAGACGCATAATTTACCGATAGCCATTGTAATTGCTGTTGGTGTAGGACTCGTCATTGGTCTCATGAATGGCGCCATTATTGTATATGCCAATATGCCACCATTTGTTGTGACTTTAGGAACTTTGGGTATTTGTCAAAGCTTAGCCTTAATCCTCACCGATGGTCAAAGTCTTACTGATGTGGGAGATTCTATTGGGCTGGCATATAACGGTCATTTACTCGGCATACCATTACCTATTTATTTTGCTTTGATCAGTTATTTAGTTAGCTATGTCCTCTTGTATCACACTCGTTTTGGAACTTATGTTTGCGCCATTGGTGGTAATCGTGATGCCCTAAAATTAGCAGGAGTCCGCGTTAATTTACATCATGTTGCCGTATATGCTTTTAGCGGAGTGATGGCAGGAATTGCATCGATACTCCTCACTGCTCGGATGAGTGCTGGGCATCCTACAGCAGCAATTGGGATGGAGTTTGATGCCATTGCAGCCGTGATTGTCGGTGGTACCTCGTTTGAAAAAGGGAATGGTTGGCTGTTTGGTACTTTTTTAGGAGTCCTAACGGTTGGTGTATTACGTAATGGACTGAATCTCGTAGGAGTGCAATCTTCAGTTCAAGTCGCTAGTATCGGACTACTTGTGTTAGTGGCACTTCTTTTAGACTCTTTGAAGAGCAAGGCATAAATCATGAGCAACCTAATTGAAGAGTTAAAAAATTCTTCTCAACTGAAAAATCTATTTTTTCGTTTACTGGTTGTAATGATTATTTGTATCGGATTATCTTTTTTAACTGAAGCATTTTTTACCACGAATAATTTACTCAATGTACTCCGACAAGCAAGCTTATTATTTTTGTTGGCATCGGGTCTTACCCTCGTTGTATTAACTGCGGGAATTGATTTATCGGTAGGTGCGAATCTAGGCATGTCTGCTTGTTTGGCGGCTCTAGTGATGACCAATACTGGTTCAACTTTAGTTGGTTTTATGGCTGGGATTGGCTGCGGTACGTTGATTGGATTTGGCAATGGTTTATTAGTGACTGCTTTACGCTTACCTTCCTTTATTGCCACCTATGGAATGCTTTGGATCTTACATGGCATTACTTATTATTTTATGGGTGGAACAACGCTGGGTGGTTTCGATAAGTCCTTTCGTTTTATTGGTACTGGTTATTTATATGGCATTCCAGTACCCATTTATATCATGACTATTTTCATCATTGCCGGTTCTATCTTCACAAAGTATTCCATCTATGGACAACAAGTGTATGCGGTCGGGGCTAACCCCGTTTCTGCCCGTCTATCTGGAGTTCCTGTTAATCGTCGATTAATGCTTGTATATGTTCTGAGTGGTCTAACTGCGGGCCTCGCTAGTTTAGTCTTTTTAGCTCGTCTGAATTCGGCTGAGGGCGATATTGGTGAGACCCTTACCTTACCAGCTATCGCCGCCGTACTCATCGGCGGAACCTCACTTTTTGGTGGGGTCGGTAGTATTTTAGGAACTTTGATTGGTGCCTTGATACTGACCCTCGTTCTGAATGGCATGAACATCCTGACGATTAATGGTAACTATCAGGCCTTAGTCACAGGCGTCATTATTATTTTGTCCGTGTTTTTAGATTTATTCTTTAGAAAGAAAAGTAATACTTAGAATCGTTTCATGATGTTGTTGTTAAACCTTAAAAATAAATATATTTAGGAGATTGTGTACAAATGAAAAATCATCACATTGTATTTGCAACTGCTTTTTCTTTAGCCTTAGCATCGACAGAGGCTATCGCCGATGGTGAAAAAATTGCTATCTTTACTAAAAATCAGACGAATCCATACTTTCAGGCTTTTCGTCTAGGTTCAGATTCAGCTGCTAAACAAATGAATGCTTCAACGATTCACTATGTTCCAACTAAGCCAGATAGTATTCCTGAGCAATTAGGTGAGATTGATGATGTGGTGGTTAAAAAGCCAAACGGGATTGTTTTGATTCCGGTGGATTACAAAGCGATCGTTCCAGGTGTGAAGAAAATTAATGATGCAGGTATCCCAGTTGTGAATGCAACTGACCGGGCAGAATCCGGTAATTTTGTAAACTGGGTTGGTGCCGATGACTACTCTACGGCCTTAGCCGCTGGACAAGCATTAGTTAAAGCACTTGGGGGCAAAGGTAATGTGGTGATTATTGAAGGTGTGCGAGGCGTTATTGGTAATACCAATCGTATCAACGGCTTCAAAAAAGCGATTGAAGAAGCACCAGGTATCAAGCTACTCGCTTCTCAACCAGGTAACTATCAACGCTTACAAGCTTTACAAGTGATGGAAAACCTTATCCAAACTTATCCAAAAATCGATGGTGTGATGGCTGCCAACGATGCGATGGCTGGAGGGGTAATAGAGGCCTTAGAAGGTTCAAATCGTAAGTCTTTAATTGTCGGTATTAATGGTAGTAAAGAAGCCGTCGAAGCAATTAAAGCAGGAAAAATGTTGGCTAGTGGTGATGCGGCGCCTTTTTTACAAGGATGTTTTTCAACCATGTCGATTTTGAGATCAATCCGCAATATGCCTGTCCCGAAAGAGATTATTTTTCCACCGATGTTAGTCGAAAAATCAACTTTAGCGAATTACGATATTGCCCCAGAAAAGCAAACTTGCCCAGCCTGGAACACAATCGTTAAATAAATATTAATGTTTTCAGGAGAGCTTACGCAGAGTTTGCGTAGGCTTTTTTTCAATCAATGAGGAAAAGTATGACGCAACAACATTTTGATCCACAAAAGATGTTTTCCATGGCCGGAAAGTCCGTTTTAATTTGTGGGGTTGGGACATTAGGAGCTGCTACAGCGATTGGTTTAGCCAAAGGTGGGGCTCGTTTAACCTTAGCCGATAACAATCCAGAAGGTTTGCAAAAGTTGGCTGATCAAATTATCGCGATGGGTGGGCAAGCTGTGATAGCCCCTTACTGGCCTGATACCGAAGAACATGCCATGGCAATGGTTGCTAAGGCTGTAGAGAGTTATGGTGAGCTTAATGGGGTGCTGATTACGAACGGTACGAATTACGTTGCTGATATTGTCGATATGCCCGTCGATGCATGGCAGAAAGTAATGGATGCTAACTTACGTGGACCTTGGCTTGCTTGTCAGGCAGTTGGTCGTCAAATGATTAAGCAAGGAAAGGGTGGTAGTGTAGTTGTCTTGTCTTCGACCCGAGGTAAGTTAGGACATCCTGCAGGATATACCGCTTATTGCACTTCTAAAGGAGCAATTGATTCTTTAGTGAAAACACTCGGTTGTGAATGGGGTAAGCATGGCATCACCATTAATGCAGTTGGTCCAACTGTATTCCGTTCGCCAGTATCCGCTTGGATGTATGCCGAAGAGGGTCCTGGTAAAGTCACTCGTGAAGGGATGCTGAGCCGGATTCCTTTGGGACGTTTGGGTGAACCTGAGGACATTGTTGGTAGCATCTATTTCTTACTAAGTCCAGCCTCTCAATTTTGTACCGGGCAAACTTATTATGCGGATGGTGGCTATACCGCGGGGTAGTGATTCTGAACAGAACCAATAACGAGTGAGGTATTTATGCGTGCAGCTGTGATTGGATTAGGTTGGTGGGGTAAACAGATTATTACCTATCTGAAGCCGAGTGAAAAGATACAAGTGACCCATGGTGTTGATGTGCAAGTAGAGAGTCTAAGTGATTTTGCAAAGGCTAACGCTTTCATTTTGGAGACCGAATTACAAGCGGTATTAAACAATCCTGATATCGATGCTGTTATTTTGGCAACCCCACACAGCATGCATGAACAACAAGCTTTACAAATTATTGCGGCTGGTAAACAGCTCTTTTGTGAAAAACCACTTGCCTTAACTAGCCAAGGTGCTAAGCGCATTTTAGAGGCCGTGGCAAAGCAGAACTTTGTACTAGGAATAGGCCATGAGCGGCGGTTTGAGCCAGCGCTAGAGGAAGTGTTACGCGCAGTGAAGACGGGTGAGTTGGGCCAAATACTGCATGTAGAGGCGAATGTTAGTCATAATTTGTTTGCGAAGATGCAAGCAAGCAATTGGCGGGTACAAGATCAAGATGCACCTGCTGGAGCATTAACTGCTTTGGGCGTTCACTTAACGGATTTTTTTATTTCCTTAGTGGGTTGTCCAACTCATGTCAGAGCAAAAACCGGACGAGTATTAAAAGATGCAGTTGGTAAAGATCAAGTGATGGTGCAGTTAGATTTTGAGCAGGGTATTACTGGTTCAGTGACATGCCTATCGACTACTCCATTTCATGGACGGATTACCGTATTTGGTAGTCTGGGCTGGATTGAAGTGAAAGAGAATGGTAATGTGGATTGGGGCTTACCTTCGGAGATGACCATTAC
>CANFME010000134.1 GCA_947448305.1 Burkholderiaceae bacterium | reverse complement strand
GAGATGGTGGAATTTATCGATCCCCTAAATGATCTAGTTGAACAGGTTGAAAAGCTTACTAAGGAAATTGGCTTAAAAGCAATGCTCAATCGAGACGAGGTTGGAGCTGCTGCAGTTCCTTACTTAAGAATCATTGGGCATCTCGTTTACTCCTACCTATTTGCAAAAATGGCTAGAATTGCCCTAAATCAGAAAGGTAGCAATGACAGATACTATGAAGCAAAACTCGATGTTGCAAGATTCTATTTTGCTAAATTATTGCCAGAGACTGGCTCTTTACTTGTGTTAGCAAGATCTGGTTCAAAAAGTTTAATGAGTATGGATGAGGCTTTATTTTAAAGAAAAGGTAAGTAAAAATGATTCGTGAACAAAAAATTAATAAAGTTGCCATCCTAGGTGCTGGCGTCATGGGTGCACAAATTGCTGCACACTGTATTAATCTAAAAGTGCCAGTTATATTATTTGACTTGGCAAAAAAAAGTGCTGATGGTAAATCAAATCCTAATGAAATTGTTGAAAAGTCCATTGCCCAATTAAAAAAACTTAAACCATCTCCCCTGTGTTTGGAAGACGATGCAAGTTTGATTCAGGTCGCCAATTACGACCAAGATTTAGAATTATTAAGGGAGTGCGATTTGATTATCGAAGCCATTGCAGAGAGACTTGATTGGAAACATCTGTTGTATGAAAAGGTTTCTCCTTATATTTCCTCAACTGCAATCTTTGCAACGAACACTTCGGGTATATCTATCACTGAATTATCGAAGGGTTTCTCGGATGATTTAAAACAACGGTTTTGCGGAGTGCACTTCTTTAATCCTCCAAGGTACATGCATTTACTAGAGTTAATTCCTACTCAACAAACTAATCCCATCATTGTGGATCGATTAGAAACCTTTATGACCTCTGTATTAGGTAAAGGAGTTATTCGAGCAAAAGATACCCCGAATTTCGTGGGTAATCGGGTTGGTGTTTTTTCAATTTTGGCAATTTTTAAAGAAGCTGAAAAATACAATTTAAGTTTTGATGAGGTAGATGCTTTAACGGGTAGTAATTTAGGTAGAGCGAAATCAGCAACTTTTAGAACAAGTGATGTGGTTGGGATTGATACGATGGCCCATGTTATTAAAACCATGGAAAACGGATTACCCAATGATCCATTTCGAAATTTATTTAAGATGCCAAAAGTAGTTGAGTATTTATTAGAGCAAGGAAGTTTTGGTCAAAAATCGGGCCGTGGTTTTTATCAAAAGCTAGGTCGTGAGATTCATGTCTTAGATTTTCCAACTAAATCTTATGTTCTTTCTCAAGGAAAAATGACTCCACTAGTGGAAAGGATTTTAAAGAAACCAATCGGGGAAAGGCTTGAATTATTAAGGTCAACTGATGAGCCACAAGCGAAATTTTTATGGGCAATTTATCGAGATATATTCCATTACATTGCGCTTCATTTAGGAGATATTTCTCAAAGTGCCCGAGAAATCGATTTTGCAATTAAATGGGGTTATGGTTGGAAAAAAGGTCCTTTTGAAGATTGGCAAGAAGCTGGCTGGTTAAAAGTCGCCAACTGGATCAAAGAGGATATCGCAAAGGGCGATACTCTATGCGACGCACCTCTTCCAGAATGGGTATTTAATAGTGAAGTAGCAAAGCACGAAGCAATTCATAGCCCATCTGGATCATGGTCCGCTTTGAACGGACAATATCTTCCAAAGTCGAATTTACCCGTTTACCAAAAACAAGTTTACCGAGACACTTTATTTGGTGAGCAGGCAATCGATCCCAAAACAGCTGGTGAAACCATTTGGGAAAATAGTGAAGTTCGAGCATGGCTAGATGAGCCAAATTCTGAGGTATTGATTTGTTCATTTAAGTCGAAGATGAATACGATTAGTCCTCTTGTTTTGGAGGGTATTCAGGAATCGATTACTCTTGCTGAAAACCAGTACCAAGGTTTAGTGATTTGGCAAACTAGTTCACTGAAGTTAGGCGCTCCTGGTGGTCCTTTCTCTGCGGGTGCTAATCTTGAGGCTGCATTACCGATGGTAATGAAAAACGGAGTCAACGGGATTGAGCCATTTGTGAAAATGTTTCAAGACACGATGATGAGAGTCAAGTATGCCAAGGTGCCAGTAGTAAGTGCAGTTTCAGGTATTGCGCTCGGTGGTGGTTGTGAGTTGGTGTTGCAATCTGCTAAGCGCGTAGCGGCTGTCGAGAGTTATATTGGGTTAGTCGAAGTAGGCGTTGGTTTGTTACCTGCTGGTGGTGGCTTAAAAGAGGCTGCGATTCGAGCACACAATATGGTAAAGGCCAACGGCAATAATAATTATTTAGATGCTTTGAAATTTTCTTTTGAAAATGCTGCTATGGCCAAAGTATCTGGTTCGGCTCAAGAAGCAGTAAAAATGAATTACTTAAAATCTGACGATATTATCGTTGCCAATGTCTTTGAACTATTGAGCCAAGCTAAACATCAAGTCAAGGCAATGGCATTTGCGGGCTATCGACCGCCTCTACCACATTTGATTTCAGTTGGTGGGCGGTCTATTGCTGCAACGATTATGGGGCAGGTTATTAATCTGCGAGACGGCGGTTTTGCATCAGAGCATGATGCTTTAATTGCTAGCAAAATCGCTAGCGTCATTACTGGTGGCGATGT
This sequence comes from Burkholderiaceae bacterium, assembly GCA_947448305.1. GTDB lineage: Bacteria > Pseudomonadota > Gammaproteobacteria > Burkholderiales > Burkholderiaceae > Polynucleobacter. The sequence continues at coordinate 2,837 of CANFME010000134.1, read as the reverse complement.
TGATATGGGTACTTTAGTTTCTGAAGAATGGTTGTTGAAGCTAGAACGTCAAGCTTTTGTAGAACTCATGGGACATCCGAAAACGATGGAGCGAATCATGAGCTTATTACAAACTGGTAAACCACTCCGAAACTAATTAAGGTCTTTCTGACAGGAAAAAATTATGACAAATATTCAACAAGCATATGTAGTAAGTGCCATCAGAACCCCAATTGGTAAATCCGGTAGAGGTTCATTAAGTAAATTGCGACCTGATGATTTATTGGCCCAAACGCTAAAACAATTGATTGCCATGAATCCAACTCTAGACCCTCATGCCATTGATGATGTTATCGTCGGATGCGCGATGCCTGAGGGACCTCAGGGACTTAATGTAGCTAGAATTGGTGCACTACTTGCAGGACTCCCACAAAGTGTCGGTGGTGTAACCATTAACCGGTTTTGTTCTTCTGGTTTAAATGCCATTGCAATGGCAGCAGATCGTATCAGAGTAGGTGAAGCTGATGTGATGATTGCTGCTGGTACAGAATCGATGAGTATGGTGCCAATGACTGGAAATTCGCCTTCATTTTCACCTGATATTTTTACTCGAGACGAAAATGTTGGTATCGCATATGGGATGGGTTTAACTGCTGAGAAAGTGGCACAGCAATGGAAAGTTAGCCGCGAAGACCAAGATCAGTTTGCACTTCTTTCTCACCAAAAGGCGCTCTTTGCGCAAGCAAATGGCGATTTTAATGATGAGATGATGACACTTCAATTAGCGCATCGTACGATGAACCTTGAATCAGGGCAAGTAGATATCTCAATGAGAGAGTGTCGTAAAGATGATGGTCCAAGAGTAGATACGAGCTTGGAAGGGTTAGCGAAATTAAAGCCCGTCTTTGCAATGAAAGGTAGTGTTACAGCGGGTAATAGTTCGCAAACCTCTGATGGTGCTGGAGCCTTATTAATTGTTAGCGAGAGGGCTTTAAAACAATTTAATTTAAAGCCTTTGGCAAGGTTTGTCTCTTTTGCTGTTAAAGGAGTACCCCCAGAAATTATGGGGATTGGACCGAAAGAAGCAATTCCCCTTGCACTAAAATTTGCAGGTCTTGATTTAAAAGATTTAGGTTGGATTGAATTAAATGAGGCTTTTGCTGCGCAATCACTTGCCGTTATTCGTGATTTACAACTCAACCCTGAGTTGATCAATCCATTAGGTGGCGCAATCGCTTTAGGTCACCCTTTGGGAGCCACTGGTGCAATTCGAAGTGCTACAGCGATTCATGGAATGCATCGCAAAAATTTGAAGTACGCAATGGTGACGATGTGTGTTGGAACCGGTATGGGGGCAGCCGGAATTTTTGAGAGATGCTAAGTTTCTTGAAATAAGTCACTTATAAAAGAACGAACGTTCAATTTTTAAGTGATTACCCCGATTTTAATTGGATTATTGTTACTCTAGAATGAAAATCAGCATTTTTTATAGACCACTACTTAAGGAACTATTCATGACATTTTTTAGAAAATCAGCGATTGCTGCAGTTGCTATTACAGCATTAGGCGTCTCCTCACAAGCTTTTGCTCAAAAAGCGGGCGATATTATTGGATATGTTGGTGGTGTACTTATTAAGCCAAATGCTTCAATTTCTCCTCTAACTTCAACAGATCCCTATAAAACAGCGGCTTTAACTAATGCAACCGCTTCAATAGATTCTTCTACTACTGTAACATTAGGCGCTTTATACATGTGGACAGATAATATTGCTACTGAGTTGACGCTGGGTATACCACCAAAAATGACTGTGGATGTTACAACGCCTGCTGTAACTGCTGCCCCTTCCCATCCTGGAGCGGCTACAGCAAAAGTCTTAAATCCTTCCCTAGTTGCTAAGTATTTGTTCAATGCATCCAATGACACGATTCGTCCTTACGTTGGTTTAGGCGTGACTTATACCTCCTTTAGAGATGTAACTGCCAATACTTCTAATGATTCTTTAGTTAATTCACTCGCTGGCACTTCCGCGTCACTTTCCTCTTCTTGGGCTCCAATATTTAACGTCGGAGCGATTTACAACATTAATGATAAATGGTCGATTAATGGATCTGTATCCTATGTGCCATTGAAATCAGATGTAACCTTCGTTGGTTTGAATGGAGCTACAACAACTGGAACCTTAACTTTAAATCCGTGGGACGTTGTAGTACGCGTTGGTTATAAGTTTTAATTATTGATCTAGGGATGGTGAGGCAATTACCTCACTATTCCTTTATTTAAATATCCATCCATTAATTTTCATAATACTTAGCTTGACTAAACCTTATACTCAAAAGGTAGAAACTGTTAGTTAAGTTAATTCTTGAAATATCCCTAAGGAATTTATGAATACACTAAAACCCTGGCTAAAGCAGTACTCCCCTGGTATTCCAGCAGAAGTTGATTCTTCAAAATATTCTTCTCTGAATGCCATGTTCGATGAAGTCTTTGCGACCTATTCGCAGAGAAACGTTGTTGAATATATGGGAAAAATGATGAGTTATCGGGAACTCGAGCATCTCTCAAAACAAATTTGTAATTTTATCCAATCTCTAGGTCTCAAAAAGGGTGATCGGGTAGCAATTATGTTGCCTAATGTTATCCAATATCAAATTGCAATGATTGGAGCCCTTAAAGCAGGATGTGTTGTCGTCAATGTTAATCCACAATACACAGCTCGCGAACTCGAGTACCAATTAAATGATAGTGGTGCTAGCGCACTCATTATTTTAGAAAACTTTGCTCATGTTTTTGCTTCTATTCAATCCAAAACATCTGTTAAACATGTTGTCGTAACGAGTCTTGGTGAGTTGATTGG
>CANFME010000133.1 GCA_947448305.1 Burkholderiaceae bacterium | reverse complement strand
TAATAATGACTTGACCATACAACGTGTGTCGTTCATCACAATTACCGCACCTGAACCCAGCATAGAACCAGCTTTAGAAATGCTGTCGTAATCCATGTCGGTTGCTAACATCATGTCGCCTGGAATCACAGGAGCAGAAGAACCACCAGGGATGACAGCCTTTAATTTACGACCTTCACGCATACCACCGGCTAATTCCAGCAACTTCGAGAACGGTGTTCCCAAAGGAATTTCATAGTTACCAGGTCGTGCTACGTCTCCAGAAATAGAAAAGATTTTTGTGCCCCCATTATTGGGTTTACCTAAACCCAAATAGGCCTCAGGACCAACCTTAAAAATAAAAGGCACAGCTGCAAACGTCTCAGTATTATTGATAGTCGTTGGTTTGCCATACAAACCAAAGCTAGCTGGAAATGGTGGCTTAAATCTTGGCTGACCTTTTTTACCCTCTAAAGACTCCAATAGGGCTGTTTCTTCACCGCAGATATAGGCTCCATAACCATGATGCGCATATAGCTCGAATGAGAAGTTGGATCCGAGTATTGATTTACCAAGGTAACCGCCAGCTCTTGCTTCTTCAAGTGCTTGTTCAAAGATTTCATATTCATTCCAGATCTCTCCGTGAATATAGTTGTATCCCACTGGAATTCCCATTGCATAAGCGGCTATAGCCATTCCTTCAATCAGTGCATGCGGGTTATAGCGAAGAATATCTCTATCTTTAAAAGTGCCTGGCTCTCCCTCATCTGAATTACAGACCAGGTATTTATCCCCAGGCAACTGTCTTGGCATAAAACTCCACTTGAGTCCAGTTGGGAATCCAGCACCACCTCGTCCGCGAAGACCAGAGGCTTTTACCGTAGCAATAACTTGCTCTGGTGGGATGTTTTCAGACAAAATTCTTTTCAGCGCGCTATATCCACCACGTGAAACATAATCAGCTAAATGCCAATTAGAACCATTGAGATCAGCCAATATTAACGGCTTGATATGTAAATTATGTAGTGAGGTCATGCCGTGTGTCCTGTTTGAAGTGATGCACTAGCTTTTAACTCTTCTAGCATGGCATCAATTTTTTCGTTACTCATCCAACTACACATTTTTTTGTCATTAATCAGAGCTACTGGAGCATCAGCGCAAGCGCCCATACACTCACCCTCTTTTAATGTAAAAGTTCCACAAGGGGTTGTCTCATTAAAGGCAATGCCAAGTTTTTCTTGAATATATCGCGCAGCTTTTACACCACCTGATAGTTCGCATGGCAAGTTGGTACAAACAGTTATTTTGAATTTACCAATTGGCTTATTGTTATACATGTTGTAAAACGTAGCAACTTCTTGCACCCAGATTGGAGGCATTTCTAAAATTTGTGCGACCTCTTGTAATACTTCAGGTGAAATCCATCCAAACTCTTCTTGAGCCACAGTAAGAGCTGCCATGACAGCAGATTGTTTTTGATCTGCTGGATACTTTGCAATGTTTCTTGCTATTTCTTTTAACGCTTTTTCTGAAAAATTTATCATTGGCATCCTTACCTATCAATCTCACCGAATACGATATCTTGCGTACCAATAATGGTGACAGCATCTGCAATCATATGACCTTTAGCCATTTCATCTAAAGCCGCAAGATGTGGGAATCCTGGAGCACGAATCTTTAGTCGATAAGGCTTATTAGCACCGTCCGAGATCGCATAAATACCAAACTCGCCTTTAGGATGTTCTACCGCAGCATACGCCTGACCTTTTGGAACATGCAAACCTTCAGTGGCTAATTTGAAGTGATGAATCAACTCTTCCATATTTGACTTCATATCAATGCGACTTGGGGGAGCGATCTTATGATTATCAGAAATTACTGGGCCTGGATTAGCTCTTAACCACGAAATACACTGTTTAATGATGTTATTCGATTGACGCATCTCTTCAACCCGCACCAAATAACGATCGTAACTATCCCCATTCACACCGACCGGAATGTCAAAATTTAACTTGTCATAAACTTCGTATGGTTGTTTTTTTCTAAGATCCCATTCAATCCCAGATCCCCTAAGCATTGGACCCGTAAAACCTAATTGAAGAGCTCGCTCAGGAGAAACGACTCCAATACCAACTAACCGCTGTTTCCAAATACGGTTGTCAGTCAAAAGAGTTTCGTATTCATCTACATAACCTGGAAAACGGTTAGTAAAATCCTCAATAAAATCGAGTAAAGAACCCGTTCTATTTTCATTTAATTTTTTCATTGCCTTTTCACCGCGAATTTTATTCGCAGTGTATTGCGGCATCTGATCAGGTAAATCTCTATAGACTCCACCAGGACGATAATAAGCAGCATGCATTCTGGCACCAGATACAGCTTCATACATATCAAAAAGATCTTCACGCTCTCTAAAAGCGTATAAAAATACTGCCATCGCTCCTACGTCTAAACCGTGACAACCAATCCATAGAAGATGGTTCAAAAGACGGGTAATTTCATCAAACATCACTCGAATATATTGAGCACGTATTGGAACATCAACTTGCAAAAGTTTTTCAATCGCCATGACATATGCATGCTCATTACTCATCATGGATACGTAATCTAAACGATCCATATAAGGTATGTTTTGAACCCATGTTCTGGTTTCTGCAAGCTTTTCAGTAGCTCGGTGTAGCAAACCAATATGAGGATCAGCCCTTTGAATCACCTCACCGTCTAACTCAAGAACTAAACGTAATACTCCGTGTGCTGCTGGATGCTGAGGACCAAAATTAAGAGTGTAGTTTTTAATTTCTGCCATTTATTTCACCCCATAACTTTCTTCTCGAATAACTCGAGGTGTCAATTCTCTTGGTTCGATCGTGACTGGCTGGTAAATGACTCTTTTTTGTTCAGGGTCATATCGCATCTCAACCTGACCAGACACAGGAAAATCTTTTCTAAACGGATGACCGATAAATCCATAATCCGTCAAAATTCTACGCAAATCATCATGGCCTTCAAAAATAATCCCAAAAAAGTCAAAAGCTTCGCGCTCGTACCAATTTGCAGAATTCCAAACAGGTGTAATACTTGGAATGACAGGAAAATCCTCATTAGGTACAAAAGTACGCAACCTCAGTCGCCAATTATTCGACACTGACAACAAATGAGAAACCACGGCAAAGCGCAGTCCTGTCCAAGCGCCATCTTCATAATCTTGATAATCAACACCACATAAATCAATGAGCTGTTCAAATCCTAAGGCAGATATTTCTTTGAGCTTTTGAGCGCTAGAAAAATATTGCTCCGCCGGAACCGTAACGGTCAGCTCATTCAATCTAAGCTCGATCGTCACATCAGCTCCCAAATGTTGTATGACGAGCTGGTTTAATAAGTTTAAATTTTCATTCATAGACATTTAATCAAGCTTTTCTGGCAATAGTTGAAGTACGTCTAATTTTTGCTTGTAACTGAATAATTCCATACATCAAAGCTTCAGCTGTTGGCGGACATCCGGGTACATAAATATCGACAGGAACGATACGATCACAACCTCTGACCACTGAATAAGAATAATGATAATAGCCGCCACCGTTGGCGCATGACCCCATGGAAAGAACCCATTTTGGTTCAGGCATTTGATCATAAACTTTTCGAAGAGCAGGAGCCATTTTGTTACATAAGGTGCCCGCTACTATCATTAAGTCCGACTGACGTGGAGAAGGTCTGAAGACCACACCAAAACGGTCCAAATCATAGCGAGCAGCGCCAGCATGCATCATTTCTACAGCGCAACAAGCTAGGCCAAATGTCATTGGCCATAAAGAGCCAGTTCGTGTCCAATTAATAAGTTTGTCAGCTGAAGTAGTGACAAAGCCTTCTTTTAGTAATCCTTCTAGTGCCATAAGATTTAGTACCTTGAACTATTCCCAGTCAAGCGCACCCTTTTTCCAAATGTAAACGAAACCGACAATAAACTCTAGGAGAAATACGATCATAGATGCGTACCCAGCCCAACCAATCTCCTTCAGAGCAACTCCCCAAGGAAATAAAAATGCAGTTTCAAGGTCAAAAAGGATAAAGAGAATAGCAACCAAGTAATATCGAACATCAAATTTCATTCGAGCATCTTCAAAAGCATCAAATCCGCACTCGTAAGGCGATAATTTCTCAGGCTCAGGTTTCGAAGGTCCTAATATTTTTCCTAAAAACATTGGTACAACACCAACACCAATGCCGACTAAAATAAATAATAGGACAGGTAAGTAGCTAGCTGTGTTCACTTTAATTCCTCGTAAATAAATGACAACGAGATTGTTTTTTTATAATGGTGTAATTGTAGAACAACTTTGGTGACAGCATTAAAAATAAGCACTTTTTTTAACCATTTAATACATTGTCTTATTTAAAGGAAGCATAATTGCTAAATATTTTTTAACTATCGGGAATTTATAATTTTATGCGAAAAAACCTAATTAAAATCCTAATTCTCCTTTTCACCTTTTTACAAGGTTTAACAAGCTATTCTTATGCGGTCAATAAATCCCATTCAGGCACCGGAGTAGTCCTCTCACAAGGTAATTTTTCAATTTATGATGGGACAGTATCAAATATTAATGCAAACACTAGAGAGTTGACCCTCATCAGCAGTGATGGAAGAACCGTATTCAAGGCACCACCTGAGTTGAAAAATTTTCAACAAGTTCAAGTTGGTGACAGAGTGCAGGTAAGCTTGGAAATTTTTGTGACGATTGAAAAGTTGTCTAAAAGTAGTGCCATCCGCTCAAAAACATTGGACAGTTCACAAGTTTCTGGTTCAGAGTCGTCCAAACCTGAAAAAACGATTACTCGTAAAACTACGATAGAGTCGCAGATATTATCTAAAAACAGTGAAGAGCACTTTGTTGTAATTAAAAATATTAACGACGAACAAGAAAAAATTCAAATAAATAAGGCAAGTTTTCTAAGAAAGTTAAAAGTGGGAGATACCATTAAGGTGTCCTATCAAGACCAAATGAAAGCCATCATTTCTTCAGGGAAGCCTTAACCAATCTGGATTCTTGAGTAGAAAATAAAAAAGAGTTCATAAATGAACTCTTTTATGGTGCCGTCGGCGAGACTCGAACTCGCACAGCCGTAAGCCACTACCCCCTCAAGATAGCGTGTCTACCAATTCCACCACGACGGCTTATTTGAAACAAATTTAATCAGTTATTTTAACTTTTTCTTATCAGCAAAGCAAAGTTATCTTGAAAAAATTTTTATTTTGGAACAGATGAGGCGTTTTTATCAGCTTCCTTAGGCGCTTCAACAGACTTCGAATCAACTGGCTTGTCTTCTGCTTTATCCGCTGGTACAACAATGTTTGGATTGGATAAAACACCAGCATCTTTAGGTTGACTATTCCCTATATAACTAATCATTAATGTCGTTATAAAGAATGCTGCCGCAAGGATTCCAGTAGTTCTTGATAAGAAATTAGATGACCCGGTTGATCCGAAAATACTACCTGAAGCCCCAGAGCCAAAAGCAGCACCCATGTCAGCTCCCTTACCCTG
>CANFME010000132.1 GCA_947448305.1 Burkholderiaceae bacterium | reverse complement strand
TTTGCACGTATCGATTGCTCAGCAAGGGAGACGCTAATAAACATACCTGATATTTGTCCGCCCAAAACATCCGCAAAAGAAGGTGTGGCGCCTTTATAGGGGACATGTAAAAAATCAATCTTTGACGAATCTTTTAAGATTTCTATATAAGCATGAAGTATGTTGCCGATACCTGCTGAGCCTAAACTAAATGGTGGGTTAGCCGTTTTAGCTAGACTTAAATATTCTTTTAAATTACTCGCATTCACTCCTGTTGCAATGATGAGTCCAATATCTGTTTGCGCTAAACAAATAATGGGTACTAAGTCTTTTTGGGGGTCAAAATTGGTTGACTTATCCAACAATGGACTAAATGTAATCATGCCGGAACTAACGAATAATAAATTAGAACCGTCAACCGGTCCCTGCTTTAAAAAATTAACCCCAACTAAGCCATTTGCACCAGGGCGATTTTCTGTAATAACAGTTGCTTTTAAATTATTTTGTAAATTTTCAGCTGCTAATCGACCTAAAACATCGGTTGGTCCACCCGGTGCAAAAGGAATAATAATTTTGATGTTAGCCGGGGGAGTCGGTTGTGCGGAAGCTTCTCCTGAAACAACCATTAATGTTAAACCAATGAAAAGCAGTATTTTTGATAAAACAAATTTATCTCTTTGATTGCAATGCATGCATGTCTCCATTTTTTTATAATTATGACTATAACAAATTCTTCAATGCCATAGGCACTTCGGTATGATTGATAAATAATAAAATAATTTGGAGATCATTTTGGAGATTCTTATTCTAGGTTGTGGTGCGATTGGGGGCAGTGTTGCTGCAGACTTTTTAATGGCCGGAGTACCTATTTCGATTACAGATCCATGGTCCAACGTGATTACTAAGTTACAGACTGAGGGTCTTCACATTAGCTTCCCAGATAAGGAATTTCAGACTCCAACTAACCAGGCTTTACACCTCAGTGATTTAGGAAGACTAAACCCTAGATTTGATGTGGTTTTTTTAGCAGCCAAGGCCCAAGATGCAAAATGGCTCACTGAATTTATTAAGCCCTATTTAAAACAAGATGGCGTAATGGTGCCACTCATGAATGGCATGATGAATGAATCAATTGCTCAAATTATTGGCAAAGAACGTTTAATTGGCAGTGTGATTGAACTTTCTGCTGAAAGTTTTGTGCCAGGCATCATCAAGAGAAAAACTCCACCAAGTAAAACTTGGATAGCCATTGGGGAGTTTGATGGACGAATAACAAATCGTTTAAAGATGATTCAACATTTATTGTCGAACTCTGCAACGGTTGATTTTTCTAACCAAATTGAAAATGCTAAGTGGACAAAATTAGTCACTAACGCCATGATTTTGGCCCCCTTTGCGATGATTAAGGCGGGATCTTATGATGCCTTTGCAGATCAAAAGATGCGCCAATTAGTCCTTCAAATTGGTGAAGAGGCGATTTCAGTAGGTCGAGCTCTTGGTTATGAAATTGAAAAAATCTTTGGTTTAACTTCGGATGATTTGGCAGGAAATCCTTTAGAAATTTCTCAAAAACTCGTTGATACTTTAGTCGGTCACATCGGTAAAAAATCTCAAAACGCAACAACCCAAGATGTTATAAAAGGAAGGCTTACTGAAACTAGGTATATCAATGGCCTCATTGTTGAACAAGGACAAAAACTTAATATTTCTGTCAAAGCCAATCAGGCTATCTGTCATATCATTGAACAAATTGAAATGCACACGCTTGAAGCGACACCAAGCAATATAGCTCTGGCTTGCGAACTTGCGAAGATTGACTAGTCTACTTTTGCGCCTGTCAGTTTAACAATCTGACTCCAATGCTTTAGTTCAGATGCAATGATGCTTTGGGTAGCAGATAAACTTCCTCCAACAGGTACTAGACCTGCTTTTTCAAACTTCTCTTTTACCTCAGAGCTTGATAACGCCTCATTGATTGCCTTATTTAATTTTTCAGCAATAGCGAGCGGGGTTTTGCTCGGCAAGAAAAAGCCACTGAGTGTGTAATCGTTAATTTGAGGATAACCGAGCTCAATAAAGGTTGGAACGTCTGGTAAATTATTACTTCTTGTTTCGCTAGATATAGCTAATATTTTCACTTTACCTTGCTTAGCAAACTGTGAAACTCCAAAGCCAGCCGTACAACCGATTGGTGTTTCCCCGCCCGCCACAGCTAAAGAAGCGGGGCCGGCTCCCTTGTAAGGAATATGCGTTATATCTGCTTTCCAAATCCCATGAAAAAGGTTCTCACAAGTTAGGTGGGGAGTTGTTCCATTACCTGGTGTCGAAAACGATAATTTTTCTTTCTCGGCATAAATCTTTAACTCTGCTAGGGTATTGACTGGCACTTTTTCATTTACAGAAACCACATTTGCCTGCTTGGAAACAATACCCACAGCAATAAAATCTTTGACTGGATCGTATCCTGCTTTTCCAGCATACAAACTAGGATTGACAGTAAACGCTGAGGAATTAACAAGTAGTGTATATCCGTCAGGTTTACTGGACGCTACATACTGGGTACCGACGTTACCACCAGCACCAGATTTGTTTTCAACAACCACGCTTTGATTCAGGATTTTTCCTAATTGCTGACCAATGACTCTAGCTGTAAAGTCAGGTGAGCCGCCAGGCGGGAATGAAACCACAATGTGTATTGTCCGATTCGGATAAGAAGCACTTAGATCAGTTTGAGCAATACTATTCTGAGCAAAAATAGTGCTTGTAATCCAGAGGGCAGCAAGCATCAAACTTTGCTTAAGATGTAGCTTCATTCCAAACCTTACTTTAAAAATACTTCTAGTTATTTGACTTCTTTAATCCACGGTCTTGCATTACCCTCATACACCGAACTGCCCAACCTAAAATGTTGCGCTTCTTCAAATGTAAAGACAACTGGTACATCCTCAGAATATAAAGAATCTTGGCTTGGTAATGGTCCATTGAAACTGACTTGTGAATGAAGAGGTCTACCTAAAATCGCAGATAATCGATGAGAGGTCTCAATTAATCGATCTAAATGAATTCCCGTCTCAATATCCAGAGTTTGTAAGAAGTGTACTAAATCTTCTGTAGCGATCAGACCAGTCGCTTGACCATTGCCACAGTATGGACAACCGCCAATGCCGCCAATAGCTGTATCAGCAATAATAGTATCTGTTGGCTCTAATAAATTTAAGACTTCATAGAAGGAAAGTAAAGCAAGTGCCCTGGCATTGTGAAAGTGCACATGAAAGATATCGATTGTCGGAAATCTTTGCTTGATTGCTCGAACATCTTTAGCAACCTCTGTTGGCGTATTCCATCCCATTGGGTCAGCCATGTCAACTCTTCGAACCTTGATACCTACCTCAGACCATGCGTCATATTGCCTTTGTAAGGCCTCCATGCGAGCCTCATGACTAACCTTGCCCGTCCAGTTAGAGCCAAACCCAGATGAGAGCCCTATCGCACTTTCTTTTAATCCTAGGGCTACAGCTCGGTCAATTGGCAATCTCCAACTCCGTTCTTGGTCTTCTAAAGTTTTATTCGTGTTGCGCTGAATAAAAACACCACACAAATGGAGATGTGTTGCTGGGAATTCCTCTTCAGATAAGGGTGGCGTAAATGCTTTACGCTCTTCTCGTCCACGATCGTTGAGCGCTAGAGAGAAAAACTTAACATCTGGCCTGGGTTCAATTTGCTTGACTAGCTCATAGGTATCGCCCATTTGTGGGCTCCATTTAGGATTAACGAATGCCCCGACCACCATTCTTTTAATACCTGAATCAACCATTCGGTTTAATAATTCAAGTTTTTCCGCAACTGTTATTCCAGATCTTTCAATCTGCAACCCATCACGAAGTGTTTCATCAGTAATTAATACTTTAGGGTAATTAGTCATCAATCTTCTCCTTTATTTATTTTGCCAAACCGGATCACGTTTTTCTAGTCTAGCTTTAATGCCTTCTTTACGATCTTCACTTAAATAGGGATTAAGTCCAGGGTCTTGTCTTAGGGCCGCAGGAATCGGCATTTCTAAGCCTTTCAGTGCAACCGCTTTGACTCTTCGAACCGAGATAGGCGCATTTTTCGCAATCTGCTGTGCTAATTTCAAACTCTCCTCCATCACCAACTCAGGAGAGGTTAAACGGTTCAATAACCCTCTTTGTAAGGCTTGCTCGGCAGTGATGTACTCACCTGTCATCAGCATTTCAAGGGCTAAAGTTGGACTAATTAATCTAGGCAAAACTACTGATCCAAAGTTAGCTCCCATGCCAATTTTTGTTTCTGGTAAGCCAAATTTAGCGCCATGATGCGACACTCTTAAATCGCAAGCTAAAGACAACTCAAAGCCGCCTGCTACGGCGCTTCCATTCAGTGCTGCGATGACTGGTTTTTTAGATTCCAAAACAACCTCATAAACATTGCGCTCTGGTCGGTTCATCGGTGTTCTAAAACGAATACCTTGTTCATCATTACTACGCATATTTTTTAAGTCTGCGCCGGAGCAAAAAACATCTCCTGAGCCAGTGAGAACGATGACTCGGACTGAATTCTCTTCTTCGGCGTCCAGCATTGCTTCAATAATGGCTTGTTTTAATGAATCTGACAGTGCATTCTTCCTTTCAGGTCGATTTAATGTCAAGACCCTTACGTGGCCGAAATCATTGATTAAAAGCTCTTCCATAAAAATTTCTCTTTTATTTATATTCAATTGCTTTGCTGGACAATAGTACTACTTGATAAAGCTTGCTCAATTTCTTCTTCTGAAGCTCCGAATTCTTGGAGTATTTCAATCGTATTCTCTCCCAATCTAGGCGCAGGTGTAAAACCTTGTCGATTGCCGCCAGAGAAATGGTTCGTTAAACCAATTTCTCGAATTAAGCCTTCTGTTGGATGATTCGTTTGTTGTAGAAAATTCACGGATTGAATGTGGGGATCCTCGAGTAAATCCTCAAGGGAGTTGTAACGCATACAAGGAATATCAATCTGTTCAAAAATTTCAATCCACTGTGCAGAAGTTTTTGAACCCAAAGAACCCGAACGAATCTCGTAATACTCCACACTATTTTTTGTTCTATTAATCACGCTATTAAAGCGTGGATCCTGCTTTAATTCAGGCCTCCCGATTGCATCAAAAAAAGCAAAGGCTTGTCCGTCTGTATTAGGTGAAATTGAGATGTAACCATCGGCTGTTTTTACTGGTCGATTATTTTTATCTAATACGCGGGCATCGCCAATAGGACCAATACCAGGCTCAAAGGTCATATTGCCCATATGCTCTCTTAGTACAAACGCTGCCATGGTTTCAAACATTGGAATCTCGATGAGTTCGCCTAAGTTTGTTTTTGTCCTTCGATATAAAGCAAAGCCTATTGTTTGGGCGCTCACTAAACCAGTAATATGATCACCCATTACCAAAGGTACAAATCTTGGCTCACCACTTGATTTTTCAAACGTCGCACTCACACCAGCACTCGATTGAATGACGGTGTCATATGCAGGGCGGTTAAAGTAAGTCCCTCCTCGACCAAAAGCGAGTATCTGACA
>CANFME010000131.1 GCA_947448305.1 Burkholderiaceae bacterium | reverse complement strand
TCAATATCGTAATCACCACCTTTGACATAAATTTCAGGTCTAATTTGAGCAATCAACGATACCGGTGTTTTTTCAGAAAACGGCACAACTAAATCTACACTCTCTAAAGAAGCTAACAGGGCCATCCGATCCATTTCAGGATTAATAGGTCTATCGTCACCCTTGCCCAACAATCGTACAGAGACATCTGCATTGACTCCAACGACCAAACTTGCGCCTAAACTTTTTGCCTGTGCAAGGTAAGTAACGTGACCTCGATGTAAAATATCGAACACCCCGTTAGTAAAAACTATAGGTTTTTCAAGGGCTTGGAGAGCATTGAAAAGTTGATTGTCCGTAAAGTTTAGTGGTAAAACCTTACTTTCAAAGGCTGGAATGGGGTAACTGGCTATATTCATACAATGATTCTAAATTATTTTAAATTATACTTTTAAGTAATTGTTATAAATATCGCTTAGACTCTATGTTACTTATAAAAAATGGTAAATTTAGGATGAATAAGATTACAAAATTTTTTATCAAAATTTCGATTTGTTGGGCGGTAATTTTTCCAGCTTTTAGCTTTAGTGCAGAATCTTGTCCAGTTGCTTTAGACTTTAAGTTTCCTCGTCTGCAAGATGAAGTTTCCCAAGATTTATGTCAGTACAAAGGTAAGGTCATCTTGGTTGTCAATACAGCCAGTTTCTGTGGTTTTACTTCCCAATATGAAGGTTTAGAGAAAGTCTACGCTACCTATGCACAAAAAGGTTTTGTTGTATTAGGTTTTCCATCAAATGATTTTGGTCAACAAGAGCCGGGTTCAAATAAGGAAATTGCTGATTTTTGTAAAAATACTTACGATGTGAAATTCCCCATGTTTGCGAAGACTTCAGTAAGTGGTCCAACTGCAAATCCGTTATTTAAATTGCTCCAGGAAAAAACTAAAACATCTCCGAAGTGGAACTTCTACAAATATCTCATCGACCGTGATGGTAATGTTATAAAGTCCTTCAGCAGTATGGCCAACCCTGACGGCAGAACTGTTACATCTGAAATCGAAAAACTATTAGCCGGTAAAAAATAATGTCTCAAAAAAAACGAATTGCCATCGTTGGCGGTGGTATATCTGGGTTAAGTTGTGCCTATGCACTTCGCAATGAACCTAATCTTGAAGTGGTTTTGTTTGAAAAACAAGCTCGTATTGGTGGTCATAGTCACTCAATTTCTTATACCCCTAAGGGTAGTGATAAATCATTTTGGATTGATACAGGCTTTTTAGTTTTTAATGAGCGTACCTATCCGAGATTGATTCAATTTTTTGATGCTTTAAAAGTTCCTGTCGCTAAATCTGAAATGTCTTTTGCAGTATCTATTCCAAGAAAAAACAAAGTGCCTTTAGAGTGGGCTGGAGATACTGTCAATACTTTGTTTGCGCAAAGAAGCAATTTGTTTAGTTGGAAGTTTTGGGGGATGGTTTTTGATATTTTGCGTTTTAATGCGCTTTGTAAAAAACTAGCCAAGGCTAGCCTTACAGAGACTATTCCTGAAATTAGTGTCGAGGATTTTCTGAAGAAGTATCGACTTGGATTACCTTTTAGGGATTGGTATCTTCTGCCCATGGTAGGAGCTATTTGGTCTTGTACAACACAGGAAATGATGAAGTTTCCAATAGTTACCCTGGCTCAGTTCTGTGAGAATCATGGCTTGCTTGACATTATTAATCGTCCACAGTGGTTCACTGTGCAAGGCGGCTCACGAGAATATATTCGGCGTGTTTTGGATAAGCTCAAAGAAAAAGAAATACCGGTTTTAATGGATGGCATTCACTACATCACTAGGCACGCTAATAGTGTTGATTTACATTTAAATAGCGGCCAAATTAGAACCTTTGACGAAGTGGTATTGGCTTGCCACAGTGACGAATCTCTATCGATTATTCAAGATCCAAGTATCGATGAGCAAGAAATACTGGGTGCTATTCCTTATAAAAAAAATATCGCTTATGTTCATTGTGACCAAACCCAATTACCCAGAGAGAAAAAGGTCTGGGCAGCTTGGAACTATGCCTCCAACACTCCAGTGGGGCAAGGTCTAGATGACTCTAGTGCTGTTTGTGTTCATTATCTGATTAATAAATTACAGCCAATTCCAGTAGATCTCATGCAACATCAAGTGATTGTCACTTTAAATCCTCACACTTTGCCTAAACAAGATACTATTTTTCAAACCATCGAATATTCGCATCCAATGTTTGATACAAAAGCTATTGCAGCTCAAAATCTCCTACCCAATATTCAGGGGATAAATAAAATTTGGTATTGTGGTGCTTGGACTGGATATGGCTTTCATGAAGATGGTTTTAAATCTGGTGAGTTGGTTGCAAGTCAAATCATTAAAAATGCTTCCTTTACATAATGATGAATGCTTCTTTTCATTTTGGCCGGGTCATTCATCATCGTTACAAACCAGATAATCGATTTTCTTATCGGGTTTTTTATCTTCGCATTCCCATGCGATCACGCCAAAAAGATCCTAATTTATTATCCAAATTAGGGATTGGAGATAACCGATTTTCAATCTTTTCTTTTTATGACAAAGACCACGGTTTAGATCAACTATCTTCTTTAAACTGGGTTGAAAAAGTTTTAGAAGACCATCAGATTCAAAATGCAAATGGTGAAATTTGGTTACATACTTTTCCACGATTTTTTGGGTATGTTTTTAATCCGGTTAGTTTTTGGTTTTGTCATGATCAGCAACAAAATCTTGTCGCCATTATTGCGGAAGTAAATAATACTTTTGGCGATCGTCATGCTTATTTATTAAATGATAATCAGCAAGTGTTACCTTGGGGTAAGACATTTCACTCGAGTAAATTATTTTATGTTTCTCCATTCTTTGATGTTAAAGGGCGTTATCAATTTCGATTCATGCGTCAAGAGCAAGGTTCAGTTCAACGACAAGTTAGTCGAATTGAATACTTTGAAGAAGAAACTTGTTCTCTAATGACAAGTATTAGTGGTCAAGAGCATCCGATTAATTTTGGCAGTAAATTACATGCCTTTTTTAATTACCCCTTACTCACTTTTGGAGTTATTGTTAAAATTCATTGGCAAGCTTTAAAGTTGTTGATTAAAGGTGCGAAATTTTACAAAAAACCCGCCACAACTAATATTTAAGCAAATTATTCTTATGTCATCATTTTCTCAAAAAATTGTTTTCAGCTGTTTCAAAAAAGTTCAAGGCGGGCAATTTCTTTTTGTTTTACCTGATGGTTCACAAGAAATCTTTGGCCAACCCACTAGTGAGCTTGATACTCCCGTTAAGATTTTTATTAAAGATTTGAAGGCCTTCTCACTTGCTATATCTAGGGGTGATATTGGTATTGCAGAGGGTTACTTTAAAAATTATTGGCATACCGATGAGTTAGAGAAAACCTTACGCTTAGCTTTACAAAATAGGGCTTTTTTCGAAAAACTCATCTACGGCACTTGGTTTGGCTCACTCATCTATAAATTAAAGCATTTTTTAAATCGGAATACGAAAGCCCAAAGTAAAAAAAATATTCATGCCCATTACGATCTCGGTAATCAATTTTATGGATTATGGCTAGATCCGAGCATGATGTACTCGAGTGCACTATTTAACGGCAACTACAAGCTAGCATTGCAAGATGCTCAAAATGCAAAATGTGAAAATATCTTATGTAATTTAAATGCAAGTGAAGGCGATAAAATTTTAGAAATTGGTTGTGGATGGGGTAACTTTATCAAACGTGCCAATGAACGCAATGTAGCAGTAGACGGTATTACGATTTCAACAGAACAATTAAATTACGTACAACAGGAACTTCAAGTTAAAGGTCCTAATACGAGCATTGCACAGCGTAATAGTGCCGCAGTTTTACAAGACTACCGTGACTGTAATCAGCAGTATGACGGAATTGTATCTATAGAAATGTTTGAGGCTGTAGGTGAAGCTTTTTGGCCATCGTTTTTTAATACGATTGACCGTTGTTTAAAGCCTGGGAAAAAAGCAGTAATACAAACAATTGTGATAGATGATGCCCTATTTCCTGCCTATAGAACTGGTACTGACTTTATACAACAGTATATTTTTCCTGGTGGTATGTTACCCTCAGTAAGTGTATTTGAGGCTCAAGTCAAAGCAGCTGGATTAAAAGTAAAAGATCGATTTTATTTTGGACAAGATTACGCTCAAACTCTTCGAATATGGGCTGATTCATTTAATCAACAAGTTGATGCAATTAAAACTTTGGGATTTAAAGATGAATTCGTGCGCTTATGGAATTTTTATTTATTTTATTGTGCCGCTGGATTCGCTGAGAAAACTTTAGAAGTTGTTCAATTTACTATAGAGAAGCCGTTACATGAGTCTTAACCCACCGCTATCTGATTTTAAAAATAAAAATGTTTGGTTAATTGGTGCTTCTTCTGGAATTGGTCATGCATGTGCTAGGTGGCTAGCCAAAGAGGGCGCTAACTTAGTTATCTCCTCTAGGCGTGAAGAGTCGTTAATTGAATTGAACGATTTACTCATTAAAGAATTCGCCATTCAAAGCAAAATTATTCCGATAGATGTGATGTCTGAGCAAAGTGTTGAGGCTGCTCAAATTAATGTTTTAAATCATTTTCCGAGAATTGATCTTTTATTATTTGTTTCAGGTGTTTACACACCAGTTCAGGCTGAAACTTTAAATATGAATGATGCCCAAGCAATGATATCGACTAACTTATTAGGTCCTATTCGGGTGCTCAACTTTCTCATTCCTCAGTTTTTAAAACAAGGCAATGGTCACATTGCTTTAGTAGGCAGTGTGGCTGGATACAGTGGCCTGCCAAAATCTCTGATTTACGGCCCTACCAAAGCAGCTCTCCTAAATTTTGCTGAATCCTTGTATGAAGATTTAAGCCCTAAGGGAATTGGTGTACACATCATATCCCCTGGTTTTGTAAAGACTCCTGCAACAGCGATTAATGATTTCAAAATGCCTTCTCTTATTACCCCTGAGAGAGCCGCAGAAGAAATTGGTAAAGGTTTAAAAAATGGTGAGTTTGAAACACATTTTCCAAAAGAGTTTTCTTTCTTTCTCAAGTTTTTGAGAATATTGCCTTACCCCATCTATTTTTGGCTAGTTAAAAAATTCATTGCGCAATAAAGCTAGACTTCAACTATGCAAAACTCGATCCAACTCACCATTGAATCTTTAAAAGTTCATTACGAACAAATTTCAGTTAAGTCGGTTGATGAGCTAGTCCAACTATATTCTCCTGATGCTCGTTTTAAAGATCCTTTTAATCTCGTATTTGGTAGAGATGCAATAAAGGATATTTTTTTAAAGATGTTTGAGCAAGTAGACTCTCCACAGTTTGTCATTCGAGAAGTCTTGCAACAAGAACGTTCTGCCTGTTTATTGTGGGAATTTCAGTTTCAATTTAAACGCTGGGATACTACTGTGAAAAGTTTGACTGGAGTAAGCTGGCTTCAATTTGACGAAAAAAACTTGGTGTCATCTCACACTGATTACTGGGATCCTGCAGAAGGTATTTACGAGCATTTGCCGTTGATAAATCAATTGACTTTTATTCCTAATAAGGAATTGTGGAGTCAATGTCGCCGTCCAACAGTAAACTACGGCTCGCATAGGGGAATTGCGTCCCTAACACGCAGTATGAACTGCCTAAGGGCGTAATTGACCTTAGGGGTT
>CANFME010000130.1 GCA_947448305.1 Burkholderiaceae bacterium | reverse complement strand
GAAACGAATTTCGACAAGATGCAAGCTAAATTTCCAGGACGTGTTTTGGAAAAAGCTGTTAAAGGCATGTTGCCAAAAGGCCCTCTCGGCTACGCTATGATTAAGAAATTAAAAGTCTATGGCGATGATAACCATCCACACGCGGCTCAACAGCCAAGCGTGCTTGAAATTTAAGGAGCGGTCATGATTGGAAATTGGAATTATGGAACCGGCCGCCGCAAAAGTTCAGTTGCCCGTGTTTTTATTAAATCTGGAAAAGGCGAAATCGTTGTAAACGGTAAGCCAATTGATGAATATTTCTCTCGTGAAACTTCACGAATGATTGCTCGTCAACCTTTAATTTTAACGAATCACGCTGAAACTTTTGATATTAAAGTAAACGTTTCAGGTGGTGGTGAGACTGGCCAAGCTGGTGCAGTTCGTCACGGCGTTACACGTGCGTTAATCGACTATGACAACACACTCAAGCCAAGTTTATCTAAGGCTGGATTTGTTACTCGTGATGCTCGTGAAGTTGAGCGTAAAAAAGTTGGTTTACGTGGTGCTCGCCGTCGTAAACAGTTCAGTAAGCGTTAATTTTTATACAAACTTATTCTTTGCGAAGGCAAAGCTTAAACCACATGTATTAAATCAATGCGAATTGAGCAAGTCAAAAAACCGTATAAGTTATTTAGCTTATGCGGTTTTTTTTATGCAACGATTTGTTTTTTCATGTGTGAACATGGCGTCACTATTGCTTGCTAAAATAAGATAAAAATAACATCTTTCCAAGGAACATCATGATTAAGGTTGGTATCGTAGGGGGCACAGGTTATACGGGAGTTGAGTTGCTCAGAATGTTGGCACAACATCCTGAAGTAGAGTTAACGGCCATTACTTCCCGTAAAGAAGCAGGCATGCCAGTTTCTGAGATGTTTTCATCTTTAAGAGGTCGGGTAAACATTGCATTTAGTACACCTGAAGATGCTAAGCTTGATCAATGTGATGCAGTGTTTTTTGCCACACCCCATGGTGTTGCAATGGCACAGGCTAAAGAATTATTAGCCGCTGGCGTCAGGATCATCGATTTAGCTGCAGACTTTAGACTAAAAGATACTGCAGAGTTTGAAAAATGGTACGGTATGTCGCATCAGTGCCCTGATATTCTTGAAGAAGCAATATATGGACTCGCAGAAATCAATCGTGAACAAATTAAAACTGCGCGTGTCATTGGTCTTGCTGGTTGCTATCCAACTTCCGTACAACTGGGTTTTGCCCCTTTAATTAGCCCTAAATTAACTGGTGGTAAAAAGTTGATTGATACCCAGTACTTGATCTCTGATTCAAAATCAGGAGTATCTGGTGCAGGAAGAAAGGCAGAAGTAGGAACGCTCCTAGCGGAAGCGAGTGATAACTTCAAAGCGTATGGAGTTAAAGGTCATCGCCATTTACCAGAGATTGAACAAGGCTTAAAAGCTATTGCTGGTCATGACGATATTAAATTAACCTTCATCCCGCACCTAGTCCCAATGATTCGGGGTATTCATTCGACCTTATATGCTCGCATCCTACCAGATGGATTAGATGTAAATTTTCAAAAGTTATTTGAAGATTTTTATGCAAATGAACCATTTGTGGATGTTATGCCAACAGGTAGTACGCCTGAAACACGTTCTGTTAGAGGTAGTAATCAACTTCGAATTGCCGTACATCGTCCAGGTGGATCAGATACATTAGTCATTTTGGTCGTAGAGGATAATTTAGTAAAAGGTGCTTCCGGACAAGGAATCCAATGCCTTAATTTAATGTTTGGATTTCCTGAGGACATGGGTCTTCAACAAATTGCACTAATGCCTTAACATTAAGTTACATAACCTTACTGTAAATAGGGTAATATAAGCCTAGAATAGAGAAATATTGATTGAGGAGTAACAAATGAGTACAGTTCAAAGCGTTGTAGAAGTAATGGAAGAACCACCAGTTCCAATTAATTTTACTGAAAGTGCTGCAGATAAAGTTGCAGATTTAATTGCTGAAGAAGGTAATCCAGCATTGAAACTTCGTGTGTTCGTTCAAGGTGGCGGATGCTCAGGTTTCCAATATGGATTTACATTTGATGAAGATGTTAATGAAGACGATACAGAGTTCTCTAAAAAAGGCGTTACCTTATTAGTTGATTCGATGAGTTTTCAGTATCTAGTCGGCGCTGAGATCGACTACAAAGAAGATATTAATGGTTCACAGTTTGTCATTAAAAATCCTAATGCAACCACTACTTGTGGGTGTGGATCTTCTTTCTCTGCTTAATTAGCAGCTAAGTTCTAATAGTTTTACCTGGGGTAAAAGGCACCTAAAATTTTAGGGCTCTTTGCTCCAGTAACGCTAGTTAAATTCCCCGGCAATCCTTGAGTAAAGCACCATGCTAACCATGCAAATGCAAGTGACTCAACTGTTTGCGGATCTATACCGTACTTCATTGTCGTCGTGAGTCTCACGTCAGGAATTAGACCTTGACAATGTATTTCAAGCCTTTCCATCAGATAAAGGTTTTGAACACCTCCACCACAAGCTATTACTTCAGTACAACTAGGTAAATAACTTTGTAGATGATTTGCGATAGAGAGGGCAGTAAGCTCTATTAAACTCGCTTGCACATCCTCAGCTAAGGGCAAATGGTCGCCTGGAAGATGCTTCATTAACCACTCAAGATGAAATAAATCACGCCCTGTACTCTTAGGTATTGGAGAAGCAAAATAAGGCTCTGAGAGCATCGACTCAAGAACATAAGGAAGGATTTGACCTGATTTAGCCCAACTACCATTTTCGTCAAAGGGCAACTCTAAATGTTGAGTTATCCAATCATTTAAGAGAACATTTGCCGGACCTGTATCAAAGCCTAAAACAGGTTTATTGGGTTCTAACAGTGTCAAGTTAGCAATACCCCCCAAATTGAGAATAGCAATTGGTAAATCGCTCAGAAACTGGGCTGCATGAAAGGCTGGCACTAAGGGTGCGCCTTGACCGCCAGCAGCAATATCTCTAGAACGAAAATCACTGATGACATTTATTTGCGTTAACTCAGCGAGTAAGGAAGAGTTTAAGCATTGCCATGTGTAAGCTAAATGTTGCTCACCCAACGGTTGATGACGAATCGTCTGACCATGCGCTCCAATGGCCGCTATTTGATTCGCCTTAAAACCCGTAAGTTTTAATAGATCTTGAACAGCCTGCGCATATTCAATGGCTAAGTCATTAGCACTCAGCGCTTCTAGATGAAGTTCATTGACACTAGCCCTTTGCAGAGTTGAAAATTGCTCGCGCATTTGAGCGCTATAGGGTCTACTGACATGGGTAATATATTTACATTGCCCATCTGTATCAATCGTGGAAAGAACACAATCAATGCCGTCCAAACTAGTTCCAGACATGATTCCAATGAAGAAGGAGGAAGAGTTTTGGAAAAATGAGCTTGGCATAAACACTTAAATAGGAACGGTTTGTTTAATAATGCGAAAATAGCAATTATTTTGAAAAATCTTTTTAAAGAAAAAGTTCGTATGACTAGTATAAATTCATCTGAAACACCGGGAGCGAAAGTTTCTACTCAATTACCAAAATATCCTATAACACCTGAAGTTCAAGCAGCATTTGAACAAACCAAGCGCGGCTGCGAGGAATTGTTAGTAGAGTCTGAGTGGTTGGCTAAACTGGCAAAAAGTGCGGCAACAAAAGTTCCGCTTCGCATTAAACTAGGCTTAGATCCTACTGCGCCTGATATTCATTTAGGCCATACAGTTGTATTGAATAAACTTCGCCAACTACAAGATTTAGGTCATACGGTTATTTTCTTGATTGGCGACTTTACGAGTTTAATTGGTGATCCTTCCGGCAGAAATTTGACTAGACCCCCTTTAACCAAAGAGGAAATAGCTCTCAATGCCCAAACTTATTATCGACAAGCTAGTTTAATTCTCGACCCTGAAAAAACTGAAATCAGATATAACTCCGAGTGGTCCGAACCGCTTGGCGCCTCTGGCATGATTCAACTGGCTTCAAAATACACTGTAGCTCGAATGCTGGAGCGAGATGATTTTACAAAACGGTTTAAGTCTGGGGTTTCAATCTCGGTTCACGAATTTTTATACCCATTGATGCAAGGATATGATTCAGTGGCCTTAAGAAGTGACTTGGAACTGGGTGGCACGGATCAAAAATTTAACTTATTAGTTGGTCGAGAGTTACAAAAAGAATACGGTCAGGAACCGCAGTGTATTTTGACGATGCCACTACTCGTTGGCCTTGATGGTGTGGATAAGATGAGTAAATCCAAAGGTAACTACATTGGTATCAGTGAAAATCCTGGCGACATGTTTGGCAAACTACTCAGTATCTCTGATGACTTAATGTGGAGTTACTTTACATTGCTCTCATTTAAATCAATGCAAGAAATTGAAGCACTTAAAAATGAAGTTGCTGGGGGACGAAATCCAAAAGATGCCAAAGTGATTCTAGCGCAGGAGATTGTCACGAGGTTTCATAGTAGTGCAGATGCAGATAAGGCCCTAGAAGATTTCAATCACCGTGCAAAGGGTGGCATACCTGATGATATTCCAGAGCTGACATTGTCAGGGGCACCACTTGGTTTAGCTCAACTCATTAAGCAAGCAAACTTAGCACCTTCAACGACTGAGGCTTATAGAAATATTGACCAAGGTGGCGTGAAAATTGACGGGGTTCAAGTAAGTGATCGCACCCTCAAATTAGATTCAGGAACATTCATATTACAAGTTGGTAAGCGTAAATTTGTGAAGATTCATTTAAGTTAACAAGGACTTTTTGTGGCAAATATTTTATTGATACGACATGGTGAAACGGATTGGAATCGTGAAAAACGATTACAAGGCTATTTAGATATTGGCCTTAATTCGATTGGGGTAGAACAAGCTAATTTATTGGCAAAAGTTTTAGCAACAGAAAGTATTGATGTTGCTTACGCAAGTGATTTATCAAGGGCTTATGATACCGCCCTAACTATTGCTAATCATCATGAGATAGAAGTACAACAAGATGCCTTGTTACGAGAGAGATGCTACGGTGAAATTCAAGGCAAAACCTATGCAGAAATAGAACAATCACACCCAGAAAACTACCAAGCTTGGGTAACGCGTAATGCTAATTTTCAGCCTAAAGATGGCGAGAGTTTGCAGCAGTTTTATGATCGAGTGATTACCGGCGTGAAGCAAATTGCCAAACGTCATATGGGACAAACGATACTTATTGTGGCCCATGGTGGAGTATTAGATTGCATTTATAGAGACGCAGCAAAAATAGACATTTCTGAAAAAAGAAAGATTGAATTACTAAATACTAGCTTAAACCGCTTAGTTTTTGATGGTGAAAATTTTCAAATTTTGAGTTGGGGCGATACGAGTCATTTGCATAATGACGCTTTAGATGAAATTGACCGCCAAAGTTTTCCCAAGTCAGTTTCTTGGGACCTACCTTAGTTCATCTAAATCTAGGGAGCCAGAAGTACTACTGCCATTGTTTGGCATCGTCAGTCCAAAATGGGCATAAGCCAAGCGTGTTGCGATTCTACCTCGTGAGGTTCTTTGTAAATAGCCTTGTTGAATCAGATACGGCTCTATAACGTCTTCAATCGTATCTTTTTCCTCGCCAATGACCGAGGCTAAATTATCAAGTCCAACAGGACCGCCTGAAAACTTATACAAAATGGCCTCAAGAAGTTTTCGGTCCATGATGTCAAAGCCGACAGGGTCAACATCAAGCATCAAGAGTGCTTTGTCAGCAATTGCTGCAGTAATAACACCGTCACTCTTCACTTGCGCATAATCACGCACTCGTCTTAATAGTCGGTTTGCAATTCTAGGGGTGCCTCGAGCACGTTTAGCAATCTCGTTGGCGCCGTCTGATGCAATCGTCGCACCAAGTAAATTCGACGATCTTTTGACGATCTCGCTGAGTTCAGCATGGGTATAAAACTCTAACCTGGAAACAATCCCAAAACGATCACGTAGCGGATTGGTTAGCATCCCAGCTCTAGTCG
>CANFME010000129.1 GCA_947448305.1 Burkholderiaceae bacterium | reverse complement strand
GCTCAAATTGATACGCTTGAAGTCGTTGCATACTGTAATTATATACAGCATTTATTATTTTAACAAGATAGAAACGTCAAGGACAGACAGGCTGTCCGTGCTATTCATCCTCGCCCTGAACGGCGAGGTTTTCCGCACGATTGGATAAAAAACCCAGCGATTTTGTCGCTGGGTTTAAGACCAAGACGGATAGTCCAGATCTAATAACTTTTAGTGGAACTGTTCTTCTTCAGTCGAACCTGTTAATGCAGTTACGGAAGAAGTACCACCTTGAATAACTGTCGTTACATCATCAAAGTAGCCTGTACCAACTTCTTGTTGATGTGATACGAAAGTATAGCCACGATCACGCGCTGCAAATTCTGGCTCTTGAACTTTTTCAACGTACGCAGACATACCGCGTTTGGCATAATCTTGCGCCAAATCGAACATGTTGTACCACATGGAGTGGATACCAGCCAAGGTAATGAATTGGTATTTATAACCCATTGCGCCGAGTTCACGTTGGAATCTTGCAATCGTTGCATCATCGAGGTTTTTGCGCCAGTTAAATGATGGTGAGCAGTTATAAGCCAACATTTTGCCTGGGAACTTCGAGCGCAGTGCTTCAGCAAATTTACGCGCAAACTCTAAATCAGGTGTACCCGTTTCGCACCAAACCATATCAGCGTATTGCGCGTATGCCAAACCACGTGAAATCGCTTGATCGATACCCTTACGCGTTTTAAAGAAACCTTCCGCGGTCCGCTCACCGGTTACAAATGGCTTATCATTTGCATCATAATCACTGGTAATTAAGTCTGCTGCTTCCGCATCAGTACGAGCCAAAATAACCGTTGGCACACCTAATACATCAGCTGCTAAACGAGCTGAATTCAATTTTTGAATTGCCTCTTGAGTCGGGACTAATACTTTGCCGCCCATATGCCCACATTTTTTAACAGAAGCTAGTTGATCTTCAAAGTGAACACCTGCAGCTCCGGCGTTAATCATGGCTTTCATGAGTTCAAAGCCATTTAAAACACCACCAAAACCTGCTTCAGCATCTGCTACGATTGGTGCAAAGTAATCGATGTAACCTTTATCACCAGGGTTGAGACCTTTTGACCACTGAATTTCATCTGCACGTTTAAACGTGTTGTTGATGCGCTCAACTACCTTTGGTACAGAGTCAACCGGATATAAAGACTGGTCAGGATACATTTCCATCCCACTATTTGCATCGGCGGCTACTTGCCAACCTGATAAATAAATCGCCTTAATACCCGCTTTAACTTGTTGCATTGCTTGACCACCAGTCAGTGCACCCAAAGTATTGATATAGGCTTCATTGTTCACGAGATCCCATAACTTTTCTGCACCCCGTCTGGCCAATGTATGTTCAATTTGTAAAGAACCACGAAGACGAATAACATCATCAGCTGAGTAATTACGACTAATTCCCTGCCAGCGGGGGTTTGTATCCCAGTCTTTTTGCAGGGCCGCTGCTGCATCTTTACGTGAAATCATGCTTATTTTTCCTTATTTAGAGTTTCTAGTTGATGACTAATTCCAATGTTCAATTTTTGGGGATGGTTTTTAAGCACTTCTTGAATTCCAACCCTTATAAAAACTATATGAAAATTTAGCCACTCTAACAACACCAATTCGCAATAATTTTTTAATTATTTATGTTATTAAAAACAATAACTTAAAACATTAATTTCATAATATGGAATGATAAATCATCATTTAATATATTTTTTTGAGAGATTTAGACTAGGGTTTTTACCTATGAAAATTACATTTCATAATGTGGGATTTTAACTGTGCAGCGCAACAAAAAACTTGTTACAAAAATACGTAACGAGAATTTTACAGACTTAGAATTAATTAACTAGGTTGCGCAGAGAGTCTGGCAATATTGATAGAGTTGAGTCGAGATGCGACAAAAATAGCGATGATTTGGAAAAAAGCGATACCGTAAAAGATGACTTCTGGACTCTTCCAATCCATAAATAATCCAAAAAGAATCGGCCCTGTAGCACTACCGCAATCGATCCCAGAATAGACTAGGCCAAAGACCTTGCCAGATGATCCTTTGGGCGTTGCTGCTCGAACCATTAAATCCCTCGAAGGAGAGGCCATCCCAGAGCCAAAGCCCATTAACGCAAAGAGTAAAGGAATACTCCAGGCTGCAAAAAAACCAACTCCAGCAAAGATAGTAGCGATACCTGAAGCTAAGAATGCCCCCGTAATCACTCGGTCAGGCTGTTCTATCTTGGTAGCAACGAAACCGCCTGCAATTAGACCAACTGCACTACTGATCATATACAGGGTGTAAGAAGCTGTCGTTTGTGTAATTGCAATATGATAAATATCGACTAAAGCTGTCGAAGAAAAACTTTGTATCCCAACAAAACT
This sequence comes from Burkholderiaceae bacterium, assembly GCA_947448305.1. Lineage (GTDB taxonomy): Bacteria > Pseudomonadota > Gammaproteobacteria > Burkholderiales > Burkholderiaceae > Polynucleobacter. The sequence goes on along the minus strand of CANFME010000129.1, from coordinate 3,833 downwards.
GAAGGCAGTTAAATAAAAGAATAACCAACTTAGCCAAATATTAGGTAACTTTAAAAATTCGAAGGTATGTTTACTAAACAATGGTGCACTTTGTAGCTCCGTTTGCTGGTGCACAACGGGGACATCATTTAAAAGGTCTTTGCGTAAGACCATCAAAACTAATACCGCGATAGCTAAAAGACCTGCGCCAAACACTGCGACGCGCCAATTGCCGACTAGGGCGGTAATAGACAACAAAAATAGAGGGGCGGCAGCCCAACCCAAATATCCCGTAACACCATGCACTGAATACGCATGGGGTAGATTCTTAGGCTTAACAAGATGATTGATTAAGGTGTAATTCACAGGATGGAACACGCCGTTCCCAATGCCTGTAATACACATACCAAGAAGAAGCATCCAATAATATTGGGAAACTCCCACTATCAGGGATCCCGCAATCAGCAAAGAGATACCGATATAAAGAATGGGGCGAGCACCATGACGATCAACCCAAATGCCACTAACCGATTGGGTGATAAAAGAGGCAACGTAAAAAACGGTCATGAGCAAGCCGAGTTCGGAGTAACTCAAGCCAAATTCCGCCTTAATCCATGGGAATAAAGGGGCAACCAGTAAATGAAAAAAGTGGGAGATGCTATGAGCAATTCCAATTAAAGTAATTAACTCAACATCATTATTATTTTGTCTCATCTCCCTATTTTAGCAACAATCAATGAACCTTTCTTTCAAAGACAAATTCATTGTTTTCCACATTCACCGGAATAATGTCTTTCGGGCCAAATTTACCTTCTAAAATCCGCAATGCAATCGGATTTTCGATATATTGCTGGATTGCCCTTTTTAATGGTCTTGCCCCAAACAAGGGGTCAAATCCGGCATCAGCAATTTTCAATAAGGCCTCTTCACTGATATCAAGTTGCATATCCATCTTCGCTAGACGATCGGTTAATCGCTGCAATTGGATTTTTGCAATTGAACCAATTTGACGTTGGTCTAAGGAATGGAAGACCACCACTTCATCAATACGGTTCAAGAACTCAGGGCGGAAATGATCTTTGACTTCTTCCCAAACTGCATCCTTGATTTCTTCTTGTGGTTTACCCACCATTGCTTGAATCATATGTGAACCTAAATTGCTAGTCATCACAATCACCGTATTTTTAAAATCTACGGTTCTACCCTGACCATCGGTCATCCGCCCATCATCCAGTACCTGAAGAAGGACGTTAAACACATCAGGATGGGCTTTTTCGACCTCATCTAACAGAATGACACTATAAGGTTTGCGACGAACAAGTTCAGTTAAATACCCACCCTCTTCATAACCTACGTAACCAGGGGGCGCACCAATTAACCTAGATACGCTGTGTTTTTCCATGAATTCACTCATATCAATTCGAATTAAATGGTCTTCGCTATCAAAGAGGAAATTCGCCAAAGCCTTACATAGTTCAGTTTTACCCACTCCAGTAGGCCCGAGGAACAAGAATGAACCATACGGACGGCCTTCATCTGACAAGCCAGCACGTGACCTACGAATGGCATTGGAAACAGCTACAATCGCATCCTCTTGGCCCACGACGCGCTGATGCAAATAGGACTCCATTTTTAATAACTTATCGCGCTCACCCTGCATCATTTTTGAAACTGGAATACCCGTTGCTCGTGAAACAACTTCAGCAATTTCCTCAGCACCTACGTGAGTCCGTAATAACTTATTCGGCTTAGCACCGCCCTTTGCCTCTGCACTGGCAGCAGATTTTAATTTACCCTCAAGTTCAGGTAATTGACCATATTGCAATTCGGCAACTTTATCCAATTTACCTTCGCGCTGAAAACGCACAATTTCCATCTTCACGTGATCAATTTCTTCTTTAATATGGGCGGTACCCTGGGCAGCACCCTTCTCAGCCATCCAAATTTCCTCAAGATCAGCGTATTCTTTGCTCAACTTAGTAATTTCCTCCTCTATTAGAGAAAACCGCTTTTTAGAGGACTCATCTTTTTCTTTTTTGACCGCTTCACGCTCAATTTTTAACTGAATAATCCGACGATCAAGTTTGTCCATGACTTCTGGTTTCGAGTCGATTTCCATTTTAATTTTTGAAGCTGCTTCATCGATTAAATCAATGGCTTTATCTGGTAAGAAACGATCAGTAATATAACGATGCGATAACTCAGCAGCCGCCACGATTGCTGGATCGGTAATTTCTACACCATGATGTAACTCATATTTTTCTTGTAAACCACGCAATATAGCGATCGTTGCCTCAACACTCGGCTCATCCACTAACACTTTTTGGAAACGTCGCTCTAGCGCTGAGTCTTTTTCTATGTATTTACGGTATTCATCTAAAGTGGTTGCGCCAATACAATGCAACTCGCCCCTAGCCAAAGCTGGCTTAAGCATGTTCCCGGCGTCCATCGAACCCTCTGTTTTACCAGCGCCCACCATCGTGTGAATCTCATCAATAAAGATAATAGTTTGACCTTCATCTTTAGCAATATCAGAGAGCACTGCTTTGAGACGCTCTTCAAATTCACCACGGAACTTTGCACCGGCCAAAAGTAAGGCCATATCTAACACTAGGACACGTTTATTTTTTAAGGACTCAGGTACTTCACCATTCACAATACGCTGCGCGAGTCCCTCAACAATCGCTGTTTTACCAACCCCAGGCTCGCCGATTAATACAGGATTATTTTTGGTACGTCTTTGTAAAATCTGAATGGCGCGACGGATTTCATCATCTCGCCCAATCACAGGATCTAACTTCCCTAAACGAGCACGCTCGGTTAAATCCACCGTATATTTTTTTAATGCTTCGCGCTGCGATTCTGCGTCATTACTGTTCACCGTTTGACCACCACGCACTTGCTCAATCGTGGCTTCTAAACTTTGACGTGACAGACCAGCAGCCCTTGCGGCCTTACCCAGCTCACCCTTATCATCTGCCAAAACCAAGAACATGAGTTCTACGGCAATAAATTGATCGCCTTTTTTATTGGCTTCTTTTTCAGTTAGATTTAGCCAAGCAGATAAATTTCTACCAACTTGAACTTCACCACTACCTTGTACTTGTGGCAGTTTTTTTAAGCGTAGTTGAAGATCGTTGATTAAAGCCTCCACTCGCACGCCTGATCGGGTCAGAAGACTTTTACCTGCACCATCACGGTCTTGTAACATCGCAATTAAAACGTGTTCTGGCTCAATAAATTGGTTGTCGTTGGAGACAGCAAGACTTTGACCTTCAGCCAGTGCTTCTTGAAATTTAGTAGTTAATTTTTCGATTCTCATGTGTTCCTCTGTAAAGAAATAAGAAATAGGTATATACCTTACATGAGTCCGTTTTACAAAATTTCAAGAGCTATCCTAAAATATTGTTCATGACAGTTAACTTATGTATACCGACGAAAGAAAAGAAATGGTACCTATACCTTTTAGAGTGTAGTGATGGTACTTTTTATACAGGTATTACCAACTCTCTCGAAGATCGTATTGCCACGCACAATGCTGGCAAAGGTGCAAAATATACAAGAGGACGTGGTCCAGTCAAATTATTGAATTCAATGATTTGTGAGAATCACTCGGAAGCACTTAAGGCAGAAATTCAATTAAAAAAATTACCAAAAAAAGATAAAAGAAACTACTTTAATCCAATCAATTAAGTTAGTAGACTAAGGGTTGACAACTGTATAAAAAAACATTTCCTTTTATGATTCAATGTGCTATATTATTTTCATGAAATTAAGCGCTTGGGCAAAAACTAAGGGTATCTCTTATCGCAGTGCATGGAAAATGCATAAGAGCAATAAGTTGCCCGTGCGGT
>CANFME010000128.1 GCA_947448305.1 Burkholderiaceae bacterium | reverse complement strand
TGGTTGGTGTAGCAACTGGCAACCAAGGTCTTGGTAAAGACGGCGTTGCAACTGAGAACTTTCAGATTGGGATGGAACTCAGAGCCAAATACACCATCTTTGCTGAAGGTGCCCGTGGCCACTTAGGTAAACGCTTAATTAGTAAATACCAGTTAGATAAAAATTCTGCCCCGCAGACCTATGCAATCGGTATTAAAGAACTTTGGGAAATTGATCCTGCCAAACATCAGCCAGGCTTGGTTGTTCACACCGCAGGTTGGCCGCTCAAATCCGATACGTACGGTGGATCATTTTTATATCATTTAGAAAACAATCAAGTTGCAGTTGGTATGGTCGTTGGCTTATCGTATAAGAATCCTTATCTCTCACCATTTGAAGAGTTTCAACGGTATAAACTACACCCAGCCATTAAACCTTTCTTTGAAGGTGGAAAACGCCTCTCCTACGGTGCTCGGGCAATTACTGCAGGTGGTTTAACCAGTTTGCCTAAAGTCGTATTTCCGGGCGGTGCTTTAGTCGGCTGTGATGCTGGCTTTTTAAATGCATCTCGGATCAAGGGCTCTCACAGTGCGATTAAATCGGGTATGTTAGCTGCTAAAGCTGCTTTTGAAGCAATCAAAGATGGTCGTGCGCAAGATGAGTTATCTAGCTATCCCCTGCAGTTTAAGCAAAGCTGGTTACATCAAGAATTATCGAAAGCCAGAAACTTTAAACCTTGGATGGCTAAAGGCTTACTCACTGGAACTGTGATGGTTGGGATTGAGCAGAAATTGCTTGGTGGCAAAATGCCGTGGACTTTGAAGAACAAACAAGCCGATCATCGTTATATCGAGAATGCTGAATATCATCACCCGATTGACTATCCAAAACCGGATGGCAAGATTACTTTTGATCGACTCTCTTCCGTCTTCTTATCTAATACGAACCATGAAGAAAATCAACCGGCGCATTTAACGCTCAAAAACATTGATACGCCAGTCAATACGAACCTTGCGAAATATGCTGGATTAGAAGCAAGATATTGCCCTGCTGGTGTCTATGAGTATGTCAATACAGAAGGAATTGAGCGTTTACAAATCAATGCACAAAACTGTGTGCATTGTAAAACTTGTGACATCAAAGATCCTACTCAAAATATTGTTTGGGTCACTCCTGAAGGTGGCGGTGGTCCTAATTATTCTGGGATGTAATTGAACTGGGGATTAGTCCTAAATGACGTTAACTCTGAATAAATAAACTGGCTGAATTACAGGTCGTCTAAGGACACTCTAATGGTTGCCTGCCCTTTTCTAGATTCAGCGACCGCATTGAGTTCCAAATCTTCTAGGTAATCCATCAACTCCTCATAAGCTTTCGCAGGAATGCAATAAAAGACTGGTACGTTCCTATTCAAAATCAAAACAGGCAAGCCTTTTCCAGCGGCAACGGTCAGCATTGGATTTTTTTTGAATTCAGTGATACTAGCTGACATATCACTCAAAATTATGTTGGTCATCAGTTTTCTCTGTGATTGAATTAACATTCATTGAGAATACTTTATCACCTGGTAATAGTTGAAAAAAAATATGGTCTTTTTACGATAAAGTATCTTAGTGCTATTTGATAATGTTGCTCATTCAGGAAGCAAATAAAAAAGTTCTACTTTTAAGCAATTACCAATTGAAAAAAAGAGGCTGACATAGCTGTGTAAAACCAAGTAAATCGTTGACATACCGTATCTAAATGGATACAATAAACAAATGTCGTATATTATTCAACAAACAGAGTCATTTGAAAAATGGCATGAATTAGTTAAAGATCAGAAAGCTAAAATTGCCATTGCAAGACGTATTGAACGAGCTGAAAATGGAAATTTAGGTGATAACAAAACTTTAGGTAACGGCATATCAGAGATGAGAATTGATGTCGGAGCCGGTTATCGGGTTTACTTTACCCTTCGTGAAAAAGTCATAGTTATTTTATTGGCTGGGGGAACGAAGAGTTCGCAACAATCAGATATTAAAAAAGCCATTAATTTAGCTAAGGAGATTTGAATCATGGAACAATCACAAAAATTAAAAGGGTTTGATATTACGCGCTATCTTGATAGCGAAGAGGCAATGGCAGAATACTTATCCCAAGTCTTAGAAGATGGTGACCATGATGAACTTATTCGCGCTCTTGGACACATAGCCAAAGCTAAAGGAATGGCTACAGTTGCCAAAGAATCTGGTTTAGGTCGTGAAAGTCTTTACAAAGCATTATCTGAAGGATCTCATCCGAGATTTGACACAATTTCAAAAGTGATTAGTGCCTTAGGCTTAAAAATGAGTGTGCACACTTGAACTTGTTCTTACTATGATTCTTCTTTAAGATTTCGAATTTGATCTTTTGTAAATGACCTCGTCCGCCAATTAGCGACCGTCTTCCAATGCTGTTTAAATAAATTGCAGTAGCTTCTTAAAGCGCCCCACTTTGATCATATCTCGTGGTGCGACATCTCCAAGCATAGGATTTGGGACCTTAAACCAAAGCATAGTTTTTGTTTCGTTCTTGAAAAAACTATGTACAAGAGCAATCGCCGTTGCCCACTCAATAACTCGCTCTGTGAGCTCAGAAGGAACTTTTCCATCAAAACGAATTGAACCAAAAGGGACGCCAGATGCTATGGATATATCCTGCTTTGTATAACCCAAAATATATTTAACCTTATCGTAGTTAGGCTTACCGGCTTTTTTAAATAACCTTAGATCATCGGTCTTTAGGTTTACTTTGAAAATATCCGGATTAGCCTTAGTTGAAATTGTTTGTGCTGTCATGATCACTTAAATTTACACACTTTTTCTATGTGTTAGGCATTTTTATCCACACTTAACACTTGGTTAATACTTGCAATTAGCAAATCATAAAACCGTACTAGTTAAAACACTTCCAATAGCGATGAAAAAAATTAATGCCCATCATAAATAAAACAGGTGAAGTACGCGAACTTCGTGCTGAAGATTTAAAGATGTTTAAATCTGCTCAAAAAGTACTTCCACTATCTTTACAAAAAAAACTTGGCCTAATTAGCCCTCAAAAAGTACCTAAGTAAATTGCCACAAGAATTAGACTTTTCCCTTGACGATGATGCAGTTCGGAAAAGTTTGAGGACATACTCTATACATTGCAAGCTAAATTCGATTAGACTTGAGGAAGTAAATATAAAAAAACTAGTAGCATTATTAGGTTTTAGAAAAGAAGGCTAGTGCCTTGGATGCTAAAACCTATTAATCTAACTTAAAAAATAAAATAGGAGATAAGACATGAATAATCAAGTTCTAAAAGGCGTAAAAACACCTAAACCAATGGCACATTATTGCCAAGGTGTCCTGCATCGCAACACGATTTATGCTGCTGGCCAAATCGCATCGGATTATCAAACAGGCGTGGCCCCTGAGGCCAAGCAAGATCCAGCTTTTCCCTACTATGGTTCTAACATCCAAAAGCAGGCTAGATATATTTTGCAAAATCTCCAGTCTGTTTTTGAAAGTGCGGGGAGTAGCTTTAACGATGTAGTGAAGTCGCAAGTGTTTTTAAAGGATTTAAATGATTTCTATTACTTTGATCAAGTATGGAAAGAATTTTTCCCATCACCACCGCCCAGAACTACGGTAGAAATAGGTGGCTTATTAGTGCCGGGCTGTAAAGTAGAAATTGATCTCTGGGGTGTGCAAGCTAAAGTACCTCGTCAAGTCATTATCGGCAAAAAAACACCGACCCCAATGGCCCATTACTCACAGGGTATTCTGATCGAAAATGTTCTATATGCCGCAGGTCAAATCGCCTCCGACTATCAGACTGGTGTTGCTGCAGAGGCGAAGCAAGACCCGGCTTTCCCATACTATGGCTCTGACATCCAAAAACAAACACGATATATCTTGAGTAATATCCAAAGCGTCTTTGACGCCGCTGGCTGTGACTTTAAAGATGTGGTTAAAGCCCAAATCTTTTTAACTGACCTCAATGACTTCTATTATTTCGACCAAGTCTGGCAAGAGTTCTTTCAACAGCCTGTGCCGAGGACGATCGTTGAAGTTCAGAAACTATTAGTGCCCGGATGCCGTATCGAAATCGATTTATGGGGTGTTTTGCCGAATACGCCTAAAAGAGAAGTTACGCTGGACGGCGATAATCAGCAACAATCTCTTTGTAACGGAGTCATTGTGAATGACACCCTTTACGCCAGTGGACAAATTGCCTCGGATCATAAGACACCGTTAATTCAGGTAGCACATCAGGATCCAGCTTTTCCTTACTATGGCTCTGAAATTCAGAAACAGACGCGCTATGTTTTGAATAATTTACAAAAGCTGTATCACGAAGGTGGCTTTGATTTAGCAGACACAGTCAAGGCGCAAGTCTTCTTATCCGACCTGAATGACTTTTATTACTTTGATCAAATTTGGAAAGAGTATTTCCCATCTCCACCGCCAAGAACAACTTTAGAGGTTGGCAAGTTCTTGGTTCCTGGTTGCAAAGTTCAGGTGGATTTAACTGCCGCAAAACCTTGACATATTCTCCCTTATTTACTCCCTCGTCTTCAGGCGAGGGAATTGAAAAGTCAAAATGAATGAGACCTCTTTTAGGGAAGAACTAAGACTTCCTTAAAAGGCAGGATGACCGTGAGAATGGGTGATTTTGATAGATTGCTTAATCGCTAAGTAACCCAGCACACTGGCTACCGCGGACAACCCAAAGGCATGCTCAGCACCCAGCACGTCCCAAACCCAGCCTGCCGCAAAGCCACCAATAGTGCCACCTAAGCCATAAGAAATCGAGGTATATAAAGCTTGTCCTCTAGCTTGCGTTGGACCGTTAAACCACTGCTGCAAGAAACGAAGACTAGAAGTATGATGCGCGCCAAAGGTCATCGCATGAAAGATTTGCATGAAGAGTAATAGAGCGAAAATCGGTACATACGCAATCGTTGCAAAACGTATCGCTGCCACCAGAAAACAGGCGACCAGAATCTTTTGTGCGCCAAACTTTTCTAAGAAAAAGCGTTGATAGTAAAAGAACAGGACCTCTGCTAGTACGCCGAGCATCCAAAAAATCCCGATAGTTTGAGTACCGTATCCCAGCTTACTGAGATATAAAGAATAAAAAACGTAATAACTAGCGTGCGCAAAAATCATGAAAAAGGTCGAGCTAAAAAACCAAATCACTTCTGGTTTTTTCAGAATTGTCAGAATCTCGCCTTTTTGCTTCTCGTGCGGCTCATGCGGAGGTTCCCATAACATCCAAGTGCTCACCAGTACTCCGCACATAATAAACAAGGCAACATAAGGCAAGGTAGCGATACCGAATTTTTCAAACCAAAAACCGCCTCCTGAAACTGCCAGAATAAAACCAATCGAGCCCCACAAACGAATTCTGCCGTACTTACTTTCAAAGGCGTTTACTTTTTGTAAGGCCCGAATTGTTACTGCTTCACTCAGCGGTGTAAGGCTACTACTGAAGGTGTTCAAAACAAACATCCAAGCAAGTAAAAAATAAAACTGATTAGAAACGAAAATGCCTAAAAAGATAATCACACAAAGAACAACCGTGACGCGCATCAAACCGATCCGGTCCTGTCGATAGTCCGCAAACCATCCCCAAGCAAAGGGACCAATAATTCGGGTGACTTGCAGCATCGACATCAGAACAGAAATCTGAATGGCAGTAAAGCCAATATCATTAAAGTACAAGCTCATGTAAGGACTAACAATCCCTAAATAACCAAAGTAGAAAAAGAAAAATGTCGAAAAGATATGGTGCTTAGCCAGACCGGACTTAGTTTCTTGCATTACAAGACTTGAGGGCTTTGGGCAGCAATGATGGGTGTGATCGACTCGACATCCGCACACTGAGCACGGTGCAGTAAGACATGATCCATCACGACTAGGGCTAGCATCGCTTCAGCAATCGGAGTAGCCCGAATCCCCACACAAGGATCGTGACGACCTTTGGTTTGTACTTTAACGGGATTACCTGCTGCGTCAATCGAATCCTTCATCGTTAAGATACTTGAAGTCGGTTTAATGGCAATCGATACGATTAAGTCTTGACCAGTACTAATACCACCTAAGACACCACCCGCATGATTGGTCGTAAATCCGTCGGGAGTTAAGTTATCTCCATGAAAACTGCCGCGCTGCGATACGCTTTCAAAACCACTGCCGATTTCGACACCTTTAACGGCATTAATCCCCATCATGGCATAAGCAATATCTGCGTCCAATTTGTCAAAGAGAGGAGCACCCAGTCCAACTGGCAT
>CANFME010000127.1 GCA_947448305.1 Burkholderiaceae bacterium | reverse complement strand
GCAGATGATATTGTTTAATTTAGTAGGAACTTTTCATGGAATATTTATTTCCTTTTTTCATTGATAGCCTTAACCTTATTTTAAGAGGTACCCACCTTGTTGTTGGGATTGCTTGGATTGGCGCATCTTTTTACTTTGTTTGGCTAGACAATAGTCTTCACCCACCTAAAGAGGCTGCACTAAAAGAGTTAGGAGTTAGTGGAGAATTGTGGGCGGTTCATGGAGGTGGTTTTTATAACCCTCAAAAATATGCCATTGCTCCTAAAGTGATCCCCAACAATCTCCATTGGTTTTACTGGGAAGCATACTCAACTTGGTTGAGTGGTATCGCTCTCTTTACTGTCAGTTATTTGGCGAATGCTAGCGTGATGTTGGTCGATCCAAGGGTTGCTGACATTTCGGGTAATGTTGCCATTGCAGCTGCACTTGCCTATTTAACTGTTGGTTGGTTAATTTATAACCAATTATGTAAGTTTTTTGGTGTAGGTCCTAAAGCCGATAAAAAAGTTGCCATTAGTATCTTTATTTATATCATCATTGCGACGTGGATAGCCTGTCATATTTTTTCAGGTAGAGCCGCCTTTTTAATGACTGGCGCGATGATTGCGACAATCATGGCTGCTAATGTGTTTTTCTGGATTATTCCGGGCCAGAAAAAAGTAATCGCCTCCATCAAAGCTGGCGAAGCTGCAGACCCAATTCACGGCATGATTGGTAAGCAACGCAGTGTCCACAATACGTTTTTTACTCTCCCAGTTTTGTTTTGCATGATTTCTAATCACTACAGCATGACCTATCAGGCTAAAGACAACTGGTTAGTACTGGTGTTGATCATGACTAGCGGTGCTTTGATCCGTTATTTTTTTGTGTCTAGGCATAAAAATAAACCCCATTACCTAAGTCTCATCATTAGTATCGTATTGTTGATTTTATGCTTTTGGAAGATTGCCCCTGATCGACCTATAAAAACAGTTGCATTAACACCGCCAACGATTGAAAAAGTGGAATCAATCATTCAGGAGCGCTGCGTAGTTTGTCATAATAATCAAATCGCTAATAAAAATATTCGTTTAAATGAGCGTCAATTGATTGAAGACCAAGCAGCGCTGATTCATCAACAAGTGGTAGTAAGCAAGATTATGCCGATGGGAAATGCAACGAATATAACGGATGAAGAAAGAAACTTGATTGATTTGTGGTTTCAGTCAAAATCTAAATAACTTATTGAAAGAATATTATGGCAATTCAACTAGACATCAACGCACCTGAGTTTACTAGGCAACATTTAAATCTTGCAGACTTGCGCTTAGGAGCAAAGCCTGTTATTTGTTCCGATGAGTTTTTTGGTCCATTAGAAAGAATGTTAAACCCTGAACCTGCTGTTTTTATTCCAGGCAAATATGATGACCATGGTAAATGGATGGATGGTTGGGAAACAAGGCGCAAGAGATCTGTTGGTGAAGACTGGGCAATCATTCAACTCGCTCGCCCTGGAAAAATTGTAGGCTTTGATGTCGATACTAGCCACTTCACCGGCAATTATGCTCCAGCAGTTTCTATTAAAGGATGCTTTGCTAATGATCCCAATGACAGTAATACCGAGTGGTTTGAAATATTAAGCCCCAAAAATTTATCACCAAATCAACACCATTACTTTGAAATACCTGTAACAACTAAGATTAATCATTTAAAAATTACTATTTTTCCGGATGGTGGCATCGCGCGTTTAAAAGTTTATGGTGATGCTGAAATCGACTGGACCACAGTCAATCCAACAGAGGAAATTGACTTTGCAGCCGCAGAAAATGGCGCAAGAATTGTTGCTGTCAATAATCAACATTTTGGCTTGGCAAGTAATATGTTAATGCCAGGTCGTGGACAAAATATGGGTGACGGTTGGGAAACTAGAAGAAGACGCGAACCCGGTAACGACTGGTGTGTAATACAACTGGCAAGACCTGCCGTAATCGAACGGATTGAAGTTGATACTTGTCACTTCAAGGGAAATTATCCAGATCGTTTTTCATTACAAGCAAATATGGTTCAAATAGGAACAGATAGCTCTCTAATTACTCAATGTATGTTTTGGCCAACCTTGGTCGAAGAACAAAAGTTAGAAATGCATAAACAACATTATTATGCTCAAGAAATTCTGCCCTTAGGCAAAGTAAGTCATGTAAGGCTGAATATCTTTCCTGATGGAGGTGTTTCACGTTTAAGACTATGGGGCAAATTAAAGTGAAATCAATCAACTCAATCCCCCTCAATCACCAAAATTTTGAGCGTTTTGGTGATTTTCTGACCCTAGAAGACGCAAATCACTTCAAAATCAACGGTGGTTCTACTGATCGTTTTCACGCCCTATCTCAAGTGGATACGAGCACTCAAGATGGTAAAACAATCATCAGTATGTTTCGGGGTCAAGCTTTCAATTTACCGTTCGCACTGAAGGTAATGGAAAGACATCCTTTAGGTTCGCAAACCTTTATTCCTTTAAATCCAAGTCTTGGACAACGTTATTTAATTGTTGTGGCGCCCGCCGAATGCGTGAGTGAGGAAGACATCACTAATAATTTGAGTGCTTTTATCGCTCAAGGATTTGAGGGTGTTACCTATAAAAAGGGGGTTTGGCATCATCCCTTAATTAGTTTAGATCAGATCAATGACTTTATCGTAGTGGATCGATCGGGACCTGGTAACAACTGTGATGAAATACCAATCAGCTCTTCAGTCATCATTGACAACTAAAGTGAAATCTTTAAAGTTAATTACTCTTCAGTTTCTATATCTTTGAAGTGGCCCATCTTGTCTTCTTTGGTAAGTCGGTAATTTGCGTTGAAAGGCGATTGACCGACATGCAATGGGATACGATCCTCAATGATGAATCCATACTCAATCAACGATTCAATTTTTTTAGGATTATTCGTAATTAAGCGCAAAGAAGTAACGCCTAAGTCTAGGAGCAATTGGGCTGTATCTCTATAGTCTCTAGCGTCAACATCAAAGCCTAACATGATATTAGCCTCGACCGTATCAGCACCATTTTCTTGTAATTTGTAAGCTTTGACTTTATTCAGGAGGCCAATACCTCTGCCCTCTTCACGGTGATAAAGAATCACCCCGCGACCCTCCTGTGCGATCATTTTCATCGCCTCATTAAGCTGTGGGCCACAATCGCAACGCAAACTGTGAAAGACATCGCCAGTGAGGCATTCCGAATGGAGTCGAGTTAAGACAGGTTCACCATTTTGAACGTCCCCCATCACAAGCGCAACATTTTCGTTACCGGGTTGTCCGTTGTCTCTAACATATAACTGAAAGAGCCCATACTCAGTTGGGAGTGAGCAATTCACTATTTCAATATTTTTCATTGCTTCGATTTTAAACTAATCACAACAATAATTCAGAAAGCCTCTGCAAAAGATAAATCAAGATGAAAAACCAAAGTTAATGACAGCTACTCATTGATTAAAGCTGCAAATTTCTGAGCCAATCTAGTCCAATTGAAGTGTCATTAGGAGTATTTTTGATTTTAGGACGATATTCACAACCAATATATCCCTCATATCCAAGGCTCTTAATCAATGAAAACAAGTAAGGGTAGTTAATTTCACCGATATTTGGTTCAAAACGCTCTGGCACCCCTGCAATCTGAATATGACTCACAAGCCCGGTAGGTAGGTATTTTTTTATATTCATGGCTAAATCACCTTCCATGATTTGACAATGATATAAATCAAGTTGAACCCGTAAATTATCAGCCCCGATTGATTTAACGATCTCATGAGCTTGTGCTTGGTAGTTCAAAAAGTAATTCGGCATATCTCTGGTGTTAATCGGCTCAATTAATACTAAAGTCCCTGTTGGTTTGGCTTGCTCTGTTGCCCAAAGTAAATTCTTACAATAAGTTTCTAACAAAACAGCAGAGTCAACCCCTACCGGTTTAATTCCAGCTAAAACATGAATCTGCTGACAATCCAATTTTGCTGCGTAATCCAGCGACTCTAAAAAACCATCTTGAAACTCTTGTTCACGCCCGGGAATACAGGCTATCCCTTTTTCACCATTTGCAAAATCACCCCCCTTAGCATTAAATAGAGCAAGTTTTAATTGATTCAACTTTAATTGATTTGCCAAAATCTCTGGGGAGTACTCATAGGGAATTAAGATTTCTACCCCTGTAAATCCATCTTGAGCCGCCGCAGAAAAGCGGTCCAGAAAATCAAATTCCGTATACATCATGCTTAAATTCGCTGCAAATTTGAACATTTTTTGACCTTAATCTTTATTGGTTGTGTTGGATTTATCTCAATTAATAAATTAAATTGCTAAACTTATAATTAATAGAATATCAAATAACCAGGAGAACTAAATGAATCACCCAGTCTTAGCCTTTGAAGAAAAACGTCGTGTTGCCATGGAAGCGGCAGATCAGCAAGCATTTACCGCCCTTTGCGATCCGTCCATGATTTATCGTCATGGCTCAGGAGTAGAAGATACGTTAGAAACTTACCTCGATAAGTTTGAAAAGAAATTAGTGAAATACTCTAATGTTATTTTTTCAAACCCAAGAGTAATTATTTCTAAAAACGGTAATCAACAAGTCGCATTGATTATGGGTAATATGCAAGCCGATGTAATGCGTATCGACCAACCAGATAAAATCAGCAGCCATTATCAATCAACCTGGATTGCAGATGGTGATAACTGGAAGCTCCTCGCAGTACATGGTGCTCCAGCTGCAAAAAAATAAGTAAATTCAAACAATTGGTTGTGGTTTAAAGTAAGAAAAAATCGTCAGTATTTCAATAGGAAAGCAAATGGTAATTGAATCTATCGGTGTGATTGGTGCAGGCATTATGGGTAATGGTATTACTCAGGTCCTCGCCGCAAGCGGACTTCAGGTGGTAATGATTGACATCAATCAGGCTGCAATCGATAAAGGAATGCAAAGTATTTCTTCTAGTTTTGATCGTTTAGTCAAAAAAGAAAAAATGACCGCTGACGATAAAGCTGCTGCTATTGCAAGGATTAAACCTTCCCTAGACTATACAGATCTAAAAGGTTTACACCTTGTGATTGAAGCTGCTACAGAAAATAAACCCATTAAAGAAAAAATCTTAAAGCAAATTGATGAAGTTTGTGATGCTCATACCATCATCGCATCAAATACTTCTTCCCTTTCTGTTACGCAATTAGCTTCAAATATTTCTAATCCATCTCGAGTCATCGGGATGCATTTTTTCAATCCAGTACCCTTGATGTCATTAGTTGAAATCATTCGTGGTTTACAAACAGATGACGCCACGCATCAAAGTATTCATGACTTAGCGGTCCGTTTAGGCAAGACACCAATTACCGTGAAGAACGCCCCAGGTTTTGTAGTTAATAGAATTTTAGTTCCCATGATCAATGAAGCATTTTTTGTTTTAGGCGAAGGATTAGCCAGTGCGGAAGACATTGATAATGGCATGAAATTAGGCTGTAACCAACCGATTGGCCCCCTAGCTCTCGCAGACTTAATTGGACTTGATACTTGCCTCGCGATTATGGAAGTCTATTTTAATAATTTCAATGACTCTAAATACCGCCCTTGCCCATTACTAAGAGAGATGGTCGATGCCGGTTATTTAGGACGTAAAACAGGACGTGGTGTTTATCAATACTAAAAAAGTATTGGTCACACCACACCTTTTTATCATAAATAGTTAGGCTTGTGACCTGGTAAATTGCAAGCGTAAAGCATTACCAATCACGGAAACCGAGCTCAAGCTCATCGCCAGTGCGGCAATCATCGGCGAAAGTAAGACGCCAGTAATAGGATAGAAAACACCTGCTGCAATGGTGATACCTACCGCGTTATAAAACAATGAAAAAAGTAAATTCTGCTTCATATTGTTAACCGTTTGGTGCGATATCTTGATAGCGGTTGCAATACCACGTAAATCACCTTTAACAAGCGTAATTTGAGCGCTATTCATGGCTACGTCAGTTCCTGTCCCCATAGCAATTCCAATATTCGCCTGTGCGAGAGCAGGTGCGTCATTAATACCATCGCCAGCCATGGCTACAACACGACCTTCTTGTTGAAATTTTTGTACAAGGGCTAATTTATCGGCAGGCTTATATTCGCCGTAAACTTCCGCAATGCCAAGTTGTTGGCCAATTGCCTTTGCTGTCGTTAAGCCGTCTCCAGTCGCCATAACAATTTTTAAACCAGCAGCTTTTAGTACTCTTAATGCTTCTGGTGTGCTCGCTTTAATCGCATCCGTTACTACTAGCAATCCCTTTAATTCTTGATCAATTGCAAG
>CANFME010000126.1 GCA_947448305.1 Burkholderiaceae bacterium | reverse complement strand
GTTTGCAAGATATAAAACAAATGCGGGCTGATTACGAAGCCTTAAGTATGCAAGATTGGAATGATGATATCCAACATCAAATGGATGTTTTATATTCCAAGATTGATACCAATCAAGGTTGGGCTTGGGAGCAGAAAATCGATGAGGTTTTGCAGAAACTTCACTTAGATGGTTCTCGCTTAATGTCAGAGTTATCAGGTGGAAATAAGAAGCGAGTTGCCTTAGCACAAGCTTTAGTCATTCAACCTGAAGTGTTGTTACTAGATGAACCAACGAACCACCTCGATATGGATTCGATTGAATGGTTAGAGCAACTGTTAGTTGATATGCATTGTTCTTTGGTATTTATTACCCATGACAGAGCATTTTTAGATAAGGTTGCAACACGAATTATTGAATTGGATCGTGGGATTATTCGCAGTTACCCAGGTAATTTCACAGCCTATTTAGATTTAAAAGAAAAGCAGTTGGCAGATGAGGCTTTAGCTAATGCTAGAGCAGATAAATTACTTGCTCAAGAAGAGGTCTGGATTCGTCAAGGTGTGGAAGCTAGAAGAACAAGGAGTGTCAGTAGAATCGGTCGTCTAGAGCAGTTACGTGAACAACGTAGTGCCAGACGCAATACGGTTGGTCAGGTCAAATTAGATATTAATACGGGTGATAGATCAGGCAAAATTGTTGCGGCCCTGGAAAACGTTGATTTAGCATTTGGCGAGAAACAAGTGGTTAAAGACTTTACAGCGACTATTTTACGAGGCGATAAAGTTGGCATTTTGGGTCCTAATGGCGCTGGTAAATCAACTTTATTGAAACTGATTCTTGGTGAATTGCCACCTGATCGGGGCGATATCAAACAGGGTAGTCAAATAGAAATTGCTTATTTTGATCAGTTAAGAGAATCTTTGAATTTAGAAGCAAGCCTTGAGGATTTCATCAGCCCGGGTAGTGAATGGATTGAAATTGGTGGTCAACGAAAACATGTGAAATCTTATTTAAATGATTTCTTGTTTTCCCCTGAGCGTGCTCGGTCTCCAGTTAAAACACTCTCTGGGGGAGAGCGTAACCGATTACTTTTAGCAAGACTTTTTGCAAAACCAGCAAATGTCTTGGTTTTAGATGAGCCAACCAATGATTTAGACATTGATACTTTAGATTTGTTAGAAGAGTTCTTACAAAACTATCGTGGTACTGTGTTTTTAGTGAGTCACGATCGTCAATTTTTGGATAATGTGGTTACCAGTATGATTGCCTTTGAAGGCGATGGATTTTGGCGGGAATACGAAGGTGGTTACGAAGACTGGAAAATTCAAAACGCTAGAAGACTAGCTTCCTTGTCAAAGTTACAAAAATCGGTAGTCTCTGCGAGTAATCAGACCTCCGATGTAAAAAAGACACAAAGCGGTTCAGCTAAAGAAATAACAAGTAAAAAGATTGGATTAAATAAGTATGAAGAAAAAGAACTAGAAAAAGTTACCTCTCAAATTGAAGCCCTGGAACTTGCGCAAAGTGAAATTTCTCAACAACTGAGCGATCCTAAAATTTATTCAGAGGATCTCAAACGTGCCAAGTCTTTGCAATTGAAAATGACGCAAATGAATGAAGATTTAGAAAAATTAATGATCCGTTGGGATGAGTTATCCAGTAAGGATGTTGAAATTAATTAAGGAGATTAAGATGGATTTAGGTATTCAAGGTAAGGTCGCATTGGTTTTAGCATCAAGTAAGGGTTTAGGCAGAGCTATTGCTGTTTCACTTGCTAAGGAGGGGGCCAAAGTTGTTCTTTCAGGAAGAACCGTCTCTGCACTAGATGAGACTGCAAACGAAATTCGTCAATTTGGTGGTCAAGTGATGGTGTTGCCTTGGGATATGTCAGACTTGAATTTAATTGAAGAAAAAATATCAACGATTGAAAAAGAATGGGGAACTGTTGATATTTTAGTAAATAATACTGGCGGGCCTCCACCTACTGCTGCAGAAAATCAATCTTCCGATTTATGGCTTACCCAATTTCAACAGATGGTCTTGATGGTTATTAAAATAACGGATAGAGTTCTGCCTGGTATGAAAAATAAATCTTGGGGACGTATCATCACTAGTACGAGTTCTGGGATGATTTCACCAATCCCTGGACTAGCTATTTCCAATACACTCAGAGCATCCATTATGGGATGGTCAAAAACCTTAGCGAGTGAAGTTGCCAAGCATGGAATTACTGTAAATATCGTATTACCTGGAAGAGTTGCAACTGAAAGATTAGGTCAACTTGACCAATTTAGAGCCCAGAAAGAGGGTAAAACGGTTGAAGAAATTGCGACACGCATGATCGCGTCGATTCCCATGGCGAGATACGGAACTCCGACTGAATACGGTGACGCAGTAACTTTCTTAGCATCGACGAAAGCTTCCTATATTACTGGTACATCCCTGCGAATAGATGGAGGAAGTTTCTCTGGCTTTTAGGCTCATATTTTGATAAATCAATGCATTACTTTCTTGAAGCGCTACACTCTGTCCAGTGAGCTGATTTGGCTGGGTTTAGCGCTTTGGATTTCTATTGCTTCATTAAGTAGTGTTACTTTTTTGATGGATCGATTAGATCAAACTTTTGAGAAAAATGCACACGAACTAATAGCCGCAGACCTCCTCGTTCGAGGAGATCAAATGCTTGATCCCGCCTTTGAAACTAAAGCAAAGCAAGACGGACTTCGAACAGCAAAAACTATTATTTTCCCAACAATGGCTCGCTTCCAAAGTCAATCAAAATTGGTTGCACTTAAAGCTGTCTCAGACGATTACCCCTTGCGAGGTCAGTTAACTTTAAAGTTTGGATCTAAGGGGTTGTCAGCACAGGAGATATGGATTGATGAGCAACTAGCAAAGCAACTGAATCTTTCAATAGGGCAAATTATTGAGTTAGGTAATAGTGAGTTCAAAATCACGGATATTATTCTCAAAGAAATGGATCGTGGAGCTGCCTTTATCAACTTCTCTCCCAGAGTAATGATTAGAGAAGCTGACTTGGCTAAGACAGAGTTATTGGGTTTAGGAAGCCGAGCTACATATAGATTACTGTTGGCTAGTCAGGATGCAATTGACTTTAGAAGTACTCAGAAACAGATAAGTCAATTTCAAGAGTGGACAAAAGATTATATCGTCCAAAAAAAGTTGCGCGGGGTGAAGATTGAAGAGTTGGAAAACGGTCAACCTGTTGCTAGGAAAACGATTCAACAAGCAAATAAGATGATGTCCTTGGCGGCATTATTTACAGCGATGATTGCTGCAGTTGGTATCGCCTTATCCACCCATCGATACTCCCAAAAACATATCACTAGCGTTGCTATTTGGCGTTGCTTTGGAGCTTCTAGAAAGCAAATTTTAGTAAGTCATCTCAAGCCACTTTTATTGATGGGATTAGTTGCAACTTTAATTGGTATCGCTACAGGTTATCTGACGCATCAATTATTGCTTCATTGGATTGGCTCTCTAGTAGCTCAAGACATTATGCCGCCTAGTCTATTACCAGTTATCTGGGCCTTTTTGGTTGCATTCACTTTATTAATCGGATTTTCGGGCCCATCGCTTTTAGAGTTGACGATGATTTCTCCAGTCACAGCACTGCGTCAATTAGAGTACAAAAAGTCTAAATGGTTCTTTATTAGTATTGTCGCGAGCCTTTTAACCTATGCGGTTCTCTTGATTGCAATTTCTCGGAATATTTATTTGAGTTTAACCGTACTTGCTAGCTTTGTTTTGGGTGCATTAGTTGTTGTGATATTTGCTTGGACAATTTCTAAATGGCTCGGTAAATTGATTACCGGGCTTACTAGAGCTCCACTTGGCCTTAAATTTATAGGCCAAAGAATGTTTGGGGGCACACAATTTACAGTAGTCCAAATTACTTCTCTTTCAATTGCCATGTTAGCTTTGCTATTGTTAACAGTAATCAGAACGGATGTACTTAGTACCTGGCAATCGAGCATATCGCCCGATGCACCTAATCGTTTTTTATTAAATATCACTCCTGAACAAAAGTTAGAAGTAATTAAGGTATTAGAAGAATCTCCTGTAAAAAAGAATTGGGATGTCTATCCTATGGTCCGAGGAAGGTTAGTAAAGGTAAACCAAATTGCATTGTCTTCTGAGAATTTTGTAGATGAGAATGCCAAAAGACTAATTGACCGAGAGTTTAATTTATCCTATACCGAGGACTTACCAGTTAAAAATTCAGTGATTGCCGGCAAATGGTTAGGGTCTTCAAATGACTCCCATGAAATATCGATGGAAGCTGGCATCATGAAGTCCCTAGGCTTGAAGTTAGGTGATCAAATCACTTTTGAAGTTGTAGGTATGGCCTATGATGTCAAAATAACTTCGATTCGAAAATTAGATTGGAACTCAATGAGGGTTAATTTTTTTGCAATTATGCCGACCTCAATATTACAAGAGGCACCTCAAACTTGGATTATGGCCTATCACCAATTGCCTAATACACAGGTTGATGATAGGATTGTTGAGCAATTTCCCAATGTCTCAGCAATTAATGTAGAGCAAACAATTGGTCAAGTGAATCAAATGTTGGGAAAACTTTTTTATGCGGTTCAAGCATTATTTATATTTGCTTTGCTAGCGGGTTTGATTGTCTTATTTATTTCTGTTTTGGGCGTTCAAACTAAACGATTGCGAGAAGCCGCGATCTTGAAAACCTATGGTGCAGATCAAAACTACTTAAATAGAGTATGGTTTTTTGAATTTATAACTGTTGGAATTTTAGCTGGTCTTTTAAGTGGCAATATCGCAGGAGTTTCTGCTTGGGTTTTAGTGAAAAACTTCTTAGAAACCGAGATGGATTATCCATTTTGGCTGATTGGCATGGCAATTATTTTAGGAGTGGTTTGTAGCTTTGTTTCGGGACTCTATTTAAAATACAAAATCAGTAATGTTTCTACAGTAAAAATTCTACAAAGTTTCTGAAATGTCCGATTTAGAAAATCAAACACAACCGACTTTATTCGATGAAATAGGGGGATACAGTAAGATTAAAGAATTGGTAGATCGGTTCTATGACCTAATGGAATTGGAGAGTCAATTCGCTGAGCTAAGAAAAGTGCATCCTATTCAGCTAGACTCATCAAGAGAAAAGTTAACGATGTTTCTCTCTGGTTGGACTGGTGGTCCCAATTTATATATTGAAAAATATGGTCACCCCAAACTGAGGGCCCGTCATTTACCATATCCGATTAATTTAGAAATGCGTGACCAGTGGCTGCGATGTATGGGACAAGCTATGAATGACGTTCAAATTCCCGAGCCACTTTGGGAACGATTACTCAAAGCTTTCTTTGATACTGCTGATTGGATGCGCAATCAAGCTAATTAAGTAGAATTAGTTTTTGGGTAATTGTACAAGCCTGGTTTTAGCGAGTCGATCTACTAGGGACTGTCGGCCATTTACTCGATCCCTATCCAGTAAACACGTCATAGGCCAAAAGAGTAACGCCATAAAAAACATTAATTCAATGGTTGGCCAATTGCCCAAAGGATGTCCCATCAGGATCTTGAATACTCCATAAATAATCACTGTAGGAATTAACCAAAGTGTGCTTATCGCATACCGAATAAGACCTTGGTTTCGACTGAGCAGGTTACCTTCAAGATCAACAAGTTTGACATTCCAAGTTTGCATTGCTAATGTTTGACCGGTTTTCTTCCAGTACCAAACAAAATAGGCGCCAAATAATGAATAGACTAAACCAAAGGCTAGCCAATTAGGTAGTTGTATATTGAAGATGATGCCCAGTAGCAGTGTTGGAACTAAATAACCTAGAGCCCAAACCCCTAATAACATCAACATTTCGTAAAGACCAATATAAATGCGACGTTTGATCGTTACAGCAGGTAAAAAATTATTCAAAATATTTCTTATATAGTGGATATCAAATGAAAAACATCAATTTGATTTTAGCGATGGTGAATTCACCAAGGATGGTTTCTTTTGCTTCTTCGAAAGAGCGTGTTCAGCAAGCTCTTTTTTCTCTTCAGCAGAGAGTTGTTGGTATGCTTCCCAAGCTTCTAACTTCTGATCGTTCGAAACAGATTGCGCTTTTAAAAAATTTGCTCTAGCAATTCTTTTCTCGTTAGAAGGTAATTTAGCCCAATCAGCCATTCTAGCTCTGAGGCGTTCTTGTTCTGGCTCAGTTAAGATGTCGTAACGATTGGCTAACTGAATCCATTTAACTCTTTGATCTACCGTTAGGTTGGGCCAATCTTCCTCAAGTGAAGATAAAACCTCTTTTTGAACAGTCGACAAGTCTGACCAGTTAGACGCTTTGGCTAGGCTACTTCCACCAATTAAAGGAAGTGATTGTGCCTTAATAGGACTCTGGACCATCACGCCACTAAATATAGCAAGCAGTAAAAATAAGCGAAATACTACT
>CANFME010000125.1 GCA_947448305.1 Burkholderiaceae bacterium | reverse complement strand
ATGTCGTTCGTATTATTTCGGCTCGTAAGGCAACCCCTAAAGAGTCAAAAGCTTATTAAAGGTGATGAAGATGCGTAAAGAATATGATTTCTCAAAAGCTCGTAAAAACCCATATGCTTCTTTGCTAAAGAAGCCTATAACCATTAGATTGGACGAGGATTCAGTGAACTACTTCAAATCTGTATCAGAAGAAGTTGGAATTCCTTATCAAAGCCTCATTAATCTCTATTTGAGAGATTGCGCCGCTTCGCATAAGAAATTGAACCTTAGCTGGAAGTAGTCTACAAATAGGATAAGAGTCTCCTGAGGCTTTGGACGATTCCGCCACTGGCCACCAAGAACCAAAACCACCTTCGGGTGGTTTTTATTTGGTTTGGCGGAAGATGAGGTTTCTATACCAAATGAAGCTCGATATTTATAGGGGGAAGTCAATCTTGATTGCAAGTCTTGAGTTAAATGGTGATCCTTGGTGGATGGTTATTATTCCTGGCTTCACTCCTATTATTGGTAGAGTGATCAATGGTCAAGGGATTAATCAGCCTCCTCCAACCTTTAGTAAACGGATCTTGAGAATGTAATTTACCTTTTTAACATTCATATCCCTAGTCATTTTAAATTTAGGATCGTCTTTGTATCGCTTGATTAATCAGAGTTAGTTATCCAAGATTCTTAATCGGTTCATAAGAAAAATGTTAAAGTATTTGAAATATTAAATAATTTATTCCAATACTTTTTGTATGGAAATAGATAAATAATGAAGGAGACACTTTGAACCCGAGTTGTGGAGTTGGCTTACTATTGCGCTGTTATGTAAAACATTGGCAAAAGTTTTTTCTATGCACATTGATTGTCTTGAGTGGAGCTATTGGGGCACAAGAGTATCCCAATAGACCCGTGCGTATTTTTGGTCATGGCCCAGGCAGTACTGCGGATTATTTGTCGCGAATAATGGCGCAAAAACTTACTGAAAAATGGGGGCAACCGGTAATAGTAGACAGTCGTGCAGGCGCTGGTGGTACTGTGCCAGCTGATATTGTTGCCAAAGCTCCAGCCGATGGTTACAGCTTATTGATGGGCCATGCAGGCCCCATGGTAAGCTCCGTTGTTTTATACCCTAACTTACCTTATGATCCTGTAAAAGATTTAGTTGGCGTATCCATGGTTGCAACTGGTGTAACTGTAATGATGGTGCATCCAAGCATTCAAGCCAATACAGTTGCTGAGTTTATTCAATATGCAAAAAAAAGAAATGATCTCAATTTCTCATCTGCTGGCAATGGCACGATTAGCCATATAACTGGAGAGTTATTTAAACAAGTTACAGGCGTAAATATGATGCATATCCCCTATAAAAGTGCTGGTGCGGGATTAACTGCTCTACTCGCCAATGAAACCCAAGTCTCTTTTTTATCTCCAGTAACGGCTGCGGCACAGTTAAAAACAGGTAAATTAAAAGCATTAGTTGTCTCAACAAGCGATCGATTTCCAAGCTTACCAGATGTCCCTAGCGCATCAGAAGCAGGACTGTCTGGAATGGAGGCTAAATTATGGTTTGGACTTTTTACTACAGCAAAAACTCCTAAAGCAGTCATACAAAAATTGAATCAAGATATTACAGAAATCCTACGTCGCCCAGATGTAAAAGAACTGTTCTTGAAACAGGGTATTCAAGCATCACCTTCAACACCGGAGTCCTTAGAAGATTTTGTCCAAACAGAAATTAAACGTTGGACTCCGATCATCAAAAACGCAAATATACAGGCTGACTAATATGACACAAACTACCAACGAACAGACAAAAGACCCTCGTATTGAATCTGCTATTTCCCATTGGGCGCCACGCTTTGTCGCTAATGGCGTGCCGATGACAGACTTTTTAGAAGTTACTGCAAGCTTGCAACATTGGGATAATTGGTGCCAAGCTTGGTCACAAAGAGCAGCTATCCACGAAGGGCTAGGGCATGAAGCATTTAATGATGGCTTTGAATATTCAGCGAGCCAACATTGGACACGTGCGGCCGTATGTTATCACTTTGGAAAATTTTTATTTGTGAACGATTTGGAGCAAATGCGCCAAGCCAATATGAAAGCTGTAGAGTGTCGTAATTTAGCCTTACCGCATTTAAAGCCACCAGGGGAAAGAGTCGCTATTCCATACCAGGGTAAATTTTTATATGGCAATTTAAGAAAACCACTAGGTGTCTCAAATCCACCGATTGTAGTGATGTGCATGGGGCTAGACTCAGCAAAAGAAGAAATGGACGATTATGAAAATCGTTTCTTAGTTCGTGGTTTAGCAACCCTAGCTTTTGATGGACCAGGTCAGGGAGAGGGAGAGTATGATTTTCCACTTTGTCCTGAGTTTGAAGAGCCGGTAGGAGCCGTATGTGATTATTTAGAAACTCGGTCAGATATTGATTTGAACCGTATTGGGATTTGGGGAGTTTCTTTGGGTGGTCATTTAGCTCCAAGAGCAGCCTGTTTTGAAAAAAGAATTAAAGCCTGCGTGGCTCTATCTGGCGCATATCAAAGGTCGGCAAGTTTTGAGGGAAGACCGGTAATCAATGTGGAGGCATTTCGTGTTCGGACGAAAAGCGCCAATCTTGAAGAGGCCGGAAAAGTAGCCTTACGGATGTCTTTAAAAGGGATTGCTAAAAATATTACATGTCCAATTTATATTGTTGCAGGGGATAAGGATCGATTAACCCCTGTAGAGCAAGCAAAGTTATTGGCGGAGGAAGTTTCAGGACCATGCAAACTATCTATCATCCCAGGTGGTAATCATGTGGTGAATAATCTTTGGTATAGATATCGCGATCAAACAGCAGACTGGATGTCACGACAGTTATATGCTATATAGGAAATTAAATCTCAGGGCAGGGTTAGTTTGTTAGAACTGTCGAAAGGCAATTCCAGCAGTTTTGAAAATCCTTGTGTCGGTGGTTTGATTTCGTCAAAAGTAAACAAGAAACATTAAAACCACCTTTGGATGGTTGTCTTTTAGGCTTGCGTTATTTCTCCTAATGTATTCTTCTAAAATGAAAACAACCAATCTTTCTGCGATGACACCCTTACTGGCTTTAAAGCTGGTTATGGTTGCGGCATTGTGGGGTGGAACTTTTATTGCCGGAAGAATTTTGGCTCAGTCCTTACCATTAATGACAGCGGCATTTAGTAGATTCTTTGTAGCCTCAATATTGCTAGTACTTGTTGCGGTCAAGATGGAAGGAAAGTTGCCACGCTTAAATCTCCAGCAGATGTTGCTAAGTGCTGTTTTAGGTTTCACGGGCATTTTTCTTTACAACATCTTTTTTTTTAGCGCATTAGCGAAAGTGCCTGCGGGACGCACATCTTTATTTGTAAGCCTTACTCCAATCGTAACTGCTATTTTGGCGGGCTACATTTTTAGCGAGAGGCTTGGCTTGCGTCGCTGGATTGGTATAGCGGTGGCGCTAATTGGCGCCATTGTTGTGATTACACGCGGCGATTTGATCGGAGGGATTACTGATATCAGTCAATCACTTGGGTTGGGCGAGTTAATGATGCTGGGGGCTGTTTTTAGTTGGGCCATTTACACATTAATTTCACGTAAGATTTTAGAGACACTTTCCCCTATCGTTGCCACTACTTACGGCACTTTATGGGGTTTTCTATTTTTAAGCATTGGGGCTATTGGTGAGTTCAAAGATATTGATTGGATGCTTCTGGATTGGCATGTGTGGTCTTCGGTGTTCTACCTAGGGGCTTTTGGAACGGTTCTCGCATTTATTTGGTATTACCAAGGTATTCAAGCGGTAGGGCCATCACGCACAGCAATTTTTACCAACTTGGTTCCGGCATTTGGTGTTCTGTTTTCAGTAGTACTGCTTGGCGAGCCTATATTAATTTCAATGGTAGTTGGCGGTATTATCGCAGTCCTAGGCGTTTCGCTGGTTAATAAGAAATAGTGTCGGGCATCTTCGGCCTTAATCGATTCCGCCCCAAGCCGTCCAACTTTTATGGGTCAGTTCATAGTGCGGGACATTTTATTCCAAGCCTTTTAAAACCAAAAAACCTTACCTAGTATAGGTTTATTGTAGGATATAAGGTATGAAAATATTTTTGTCCCTCTATTTTTTTATGATTGCCATCGTGCAGATGGGACTCTTTTTTGGCATATATCACTACTATCGATCTCAAAACTTAGCTACAGCGAAGGAATATTGGCTCGGTTCTTTATTAATTAGTTCAGTAGGTTTACTCCTTTTTGGGGTAGCGATTTTAGGCATCGAGGATCTTTCACAGCCAGCTTTTATTTTCACAATTTCAAATAGCTGTATTTATTTAGCCGGACTACTTCAGACAATTTTTTGCATTTCGTTAAATAGAGCAATTAGTAAGAGATTGGAAATTGTTTACTTATTATCATTTCTACTGTTTGTAACTTGCTTTGAATTTTTGAGGCATACATCGACCTTTGAGCTAAGAACTATTTTTATGATTTTCATAGCCTCTATTTTTTATAACCTTCAATTTTTGCAAGTTAGAAAATTTCGGATTAAAGCCAAGTCCAAGCAGTTATTTTACTTACAGACAGTAGCAGCCTTGGAATTGATTTGTTTAGTTAGTCGATTAATTATTCTTTTGATTACTAGCTTCGGTATAAAAAGCCTTGAACAGCTACCGCAACTCTTAATCCTCTTTACTCTTACCCAATTGGTGACGAATACCCTTTCTTACATTGCTATTGCAGGATACAAGTCAGAGAAAGTTGCGTATTCAAAAGCCAAGAGCGATGCCGAGAAAGAGGCCGCAGAACGAAAACTAATTGAAATATCTGAACTATTAAAAGAAAAAGAACGTCTCATTTATGGATTGATGAAAGCCAATAAGACTGTGGCTACCGGGGCATTATCTGCCTCTATCGCCCATGAGTTAAGTCAACCGCTTGGCGCATCCAATTTAAATATTCAGTTTCTGCAAAAGAAGTTAAATCAGAATGAATTAAGTCCAGTATTGGGTAGGCAGGTCCTTGATTTATTAGCTCGTGACAATGATCGCGCTGCCACAATTGTTCGATCACTACAATCAATTTTTATCGAAGGCGACTCTAATACTCAAGAAGTACAACTAGGCGACTTGATTGTCAAAGTAATGGATATTGTTAAGCCAGAATTAAAGTCTAACCTTATTCAAATCGAGCTTAGGGTTGATGATGACCTGATGATTAGGATTAATCCACCTGAGTTACAGCAGTTGATATTAAATTTGTTAAATAATGCAATTCAATCATTGGCTAACTCTGATGGTAAGACTCGTAGAATATCCATTGAAGCTATTAGGTCAGTTCAATGGGTTCAACTCAGCATTGCTGATAATGGACCTGGTGTACCGACTGAATTTAAGCCTCAACTATTTGAACTGTTGCATACTACTAAACAGACAGGGATGGGTTTAGGCTTGTGGCTCTGTAAATACATCATCTCTAAAAATGGTGGAACCATTTCCTATAAAGATGCTACTGGCGGGGGCGCTATCTTTATAGTTCAACTGCCGATAGTAGTCTAAAAATAAAGTTCGTTCATTCGGGTGGTTTTTTTACCAGTGAGGGTTTGCCATGGTTCGCCAGCTGCCCGATCTAATAGAGCTGATGGTTAAAGCAAATGTGCTTAAAGGGAAAATTATCATTGAACCTATTAGCCTAAACAACCTTGTCATGAGGAAATGTTAGCGGAGATTACTCAAGATAATATCCATGCGGAAGAAAGTGTTAGTTAGCCAGTATCTTAAAAAGAGGATGGTTGACGGGTATTTCTAAATCATTAACGGCTTCGACCATATCTGGAAAATACTCGACCACCTTCTCTGATTCAGGAAATAACATAGACCATTTGGTAAAGCTTCGATTAACAATAGGTTCTTTAGATAAGAGTTGGATATCTTTATGCCTAGTGTCTCGTTGAATCTTACGCCAGACACGTTCAATAGCGTCTTCCTCACCTTCAATGACTTGAGCAAATTGCTCATTCTTATAAATCAATAATCCAGTGATGTTGTATTTTTGATTATTAAGAAAAGAGTGCGCTAATAATCTCAAGTTCCCAAGAAAAGAAATTTCCATCACCGCATTGCTTATGTAGGATAAAGAAACTAATTGTGTATTTTTGTTCATAATCCATTTAAACCACTTTAGGAATTTTGTAACATTAGATATTACCCCTAGTAATTTCATTAGGATTAGTCCACTAGAATAAATAGTGAGACTCTGCCCCGGCTCATCAAAATTTACAAAGAGAGCTTCTAGACCTCTTTTTCAATGCTATTTACTTAAAAGTAGTTAATGGTGCTATCACCTGTAACCAGCGTGCCTTAATTGTCGGAGTCAAGGATTTGAATTTAGGAGTGGGGGATGATAAATCCTTTTTGAGAGCGAATGACTAATTGATAAAAGTATAATTTTTGTGTT
>CANFME010000124.1 GCA_947448305.1 Burkholderiaceae bacterium | reverse complement strand
TGGTAATCCTCTTCCAAGAATGTTTCGACTTACTAATTCAAAAGCCATTATTAATCGAATGGGTTTTAATAACGACGGAGTTCAAGCTTGTATCAAAAGGGTTGAAACTTCATCCTACTATCAGGATGGGGGCATTATCGGATTAAATATTGGGAAAAATGCGACGACTCCGATAGAAGAAGCTCACACTGATTATCTGATTGGATTAAGAGCTGTTTATCCTTTTGCCTCCTATATCACCATCAATATTTCGTCACCTAATACAAAAAATCTCCGTCAACTTCAATCGAATAATCAGCTGTATCACTTACTCCAACAAATTTCCATTGAACGAGAAAAGTTGATCCAACAATTCGGTAAGCGTACCCCAGTTTTTTTGAAAATTGCTCCCGATTTAACAAACGAAGAGGTAGAAGTCATTGCTCAATATATTGAACAATTTCAAATTGATGCAATCATTGCCACAAATACTACAGTTTCACGCGACAATGTTGCGCACGAGAAACTAAAAGATCAAGCAGGTGGACTATCCGGTGCTCCCTTGGCCAATCTTTCAAATCAAATTATTAAGCAATTCAACCATTTATTAAATGGGAAAATTCCTATTATTGGTGTGGGTGGAATTATGACGGGTACGGATGCTCTCGAAAAGAAATTAGTAGGCGCCAAAGTAGTTCAAATTTACAGCGGTTTAATTTACCGTGGCCCTAATTTAATCCAAGAATGCATCTCAGCGATGGATCCAATTTAAGTCATTCTGAATTATTTTTTTCTTTTCAGTGATTTGTGCTTTTTTATGGTGAATTGGGCTTTCATGATGTGCAATTAATTGTATTAAAGTTACAATAAGTAAATGACTAATGCCAACTCAATAATTCAAGTATGACAACGGGAAAGACTGCAATTCAAGTCATCGAAAGAATGATGAACTTGCTAGATGTTTTAGAAATTTTTGATGAGCCTTGCTCATTAAAAATCCTTGCTGAATCCACTGGATTACACCCTTCTACAGCCCATAGAATATTAAATGATATGGTTGCTTGTCGATTAGTTGACAGGTCCGAGGGAGGCTCTTATCGGCTTGGGCTGCGCCTACTTGAACTTGGCACTTTGGTCAAAGCGCGTTTATCAGTCAGAGATGCTGCCCAACTACCAATGCGTGCATTACATAAATTAACTAATCAAACCGTCAATTTATCGGTCCGTCAAGGTGATGAAATTGTGTATATTGACCGCACCTACAGTGAACGCTCAGGTATGCAAGTAGTGCGTGCGATTGGTGGACATGCCCCGCTGCATTTAACTTCAGTTGGTAAATTATTTTTAGCGCAAGATGATACCGCTAGAGTACGAGCTTATGCGACTAGAACTGGCCTTGCTGGCCACACAAGAAATAGTATTACGCAGATTGCCCAATTAGAAAAAGAACTGGGCGAGGTCTTGAAGAATGGCTCTGCAAACGATGATGAAGAATTAGAACTGGGCGTTAGTTGTATGGCGGCAGGCATTTATGACGATAGTGGCAAGATGGTAGCTGGTCTTTCTCTGAGCGCCCCAACTGACCGGCTTCAGCGTGAATGGAATAAACCACTATTGGAAACGGCATTACAGATCTCCAAAGGTATTGGATTTAAACCCCGTGAAGATAAATAATTAGGTAATTGATGATAAAAATATACTGTTCGACTGCATTTAAATCAATTCTGCCATCACTGTTAGATACTTTTCAGAAAATACACGGTGTTAGTGCCTCAGTAGAATTTGGCACCACAAACCATCTGCTTACCTTAATTCATCAAGGTGATTCAGCGGACTTAATGATATTAACGCATGAAGGAATCAACACATTAATTGATACGGGTTATTGTAAAAAAGGGAGTCTGAAAGATCTTTGCAAAACCAGTATTGGTATGGCAATTGCAGCAGATGCGGTAAAGCCTGATATACAAAATACTGCAAACTTTATCCAAGCAATTTTAGATACGCCTTCCATTACTTTCACAAGTAAAGGCGCTAGTGGAGTTTATTTTAGAAGTTTAGTTGAGCGCTTAAACTTATTAAATGAGATTTTGCCTAAAGCAATTATTCCTGAGGGAGGCCTCGTCGCAGAACAAATACTTTTGGGTAAAGCGCATATGGCTATCCAATTAATTAGTGAAATTAAAGCTGTACCCCAGGTGCAATTAGTGGGCCCGCTACCAGAAGAAATTAACCAAACAACCATTTTTACTGCTGGTATTGGCATCCATTCAACTCATACTGAGACACTAGAAAATCTTTGCAATTTTCTGACCAACATCAGTAATCAAACTTTCTTGATTGAAAAAGGACTTAATCCAATTTAACGGCTTCGCAGGTGAATGAACCAACCCTGATTGATCAATGGTTGTTTTTTAGAATACTCTCAATCGTCTGACTGCTAAATGGTGGTTCTTCTGCAGATGAAGCATTGGCAGCATTCGATAAGCTAGGTATCAAGTAATTTGAGTTAATCGAATTTGAGTTTCCTTTTAGCGCCAATCTACGTACTGATTTAAGCTCAGGTTGATCATCAATCCATTGTTTTACCCGAACTGCATCCGCAAATCGTGACTGACTCCCCTCGGAGTCTAGAAAGACCATAATGTAGGGTCTATTATTTATAAATGCTTGCATAACAAGACATCGCCCAGCCTCAGAAATGTAACCTGTTTTCTGAAGACCAATCTGCATATTCCCAGACCGAACTAAACGGTTACTACTAATGAACTCTTGCATACGATTACTAATAAATTTCGAATACTCTTGAGTAGTAGAAAACTCTCGGATCATCGGATACTGAGATGCGGCGTTCACCATTAATGCAAGGTCCTCAGGGCTTGATACATTCTTACTAGTTAGACCAGTAGGATCTTCAAATGCAGAGTGAGACATACCAATTTCACGGGCTTTACGATTCAAAGCGGCCATGAACGCATCAATCCCACCGGGATAATTTCTACCTAAGGTATAGGCAGCCCGATTCTCAGATGACATCAAAGCTAATAATAGAGCCTCACGACGCGTTAGCTCAGTACCTTTGGCTAATCTTGATTTCTTGTAAATAGCAGCGTCTTCATCGTTAATTCTCAAGGTTTCATCTAGATTTAATTTGCTATCTAAAACAGTCATTGCCGTCATTAATTTGGTAATAGAGGCGATAGGTAAAATTGCATTAGCATTTTTTTCAAAGACTACGACTTGACTTTGCTGATCAACCACAATCGCAGCGTTCGATTTAAGATTGAGCAAATCTAAATGCTTCCCGAGGCCCATCGCATTACCCAAAGAAACTCGCTTTGGTGGAGATGCACTTGCTGTTGTGTTACGAGGTAGAACAGAGGTTCTAACTTCTCTGGAATTTTTAGGTCTTTTTTCTACTTTTTTGCGTTCATTTGATTGTTTTAAATTACTATCTGGCTTCTTTTTAGAAGTTGTAGTCTCA
Organism: Burkholderiaceae bacterium; assembly: GCA_947448305.1. Classification (GTDB taxonomy): domain Bacteria; phylum Pseudomonadota; class Gammaproteobacteria; order Burkholderiales; family Burkholderiaceae; genus Polynucleobacter. The sequence continues at coordinate 2,994 of CANFME010000124.1, read as the reverse complement.
TCTGACGTTTTAGAAAAACTTACTGCAGGGAAAATTGCATTGATGGATAGGGAAAGCAGTAAAGAAAGAGTTAGATATTTTATTTTCATTCGGTTTGATCAATATTAAGAGAGCTACGAAATGATTTTAAACGCTAAAAATCATTTTCTTTATTTTTTCTAGAGAAACATTTTGATTCACGATTAAAACACCCAACATGCTAATCACGGTACCAATGATGATGAGGATAGACAACTTCTCATCAAAGAGAATCCATGCCATCAGGGCGGTGGTTGGAGGGGTCAGGTACATGAGGCTACTCACCTTCGTAGCATTACCCTTTTGAATTAAAAGGAATAATAAGGTCATTGCCCCAATCGAAATACAAAGAATACCCCAAAGCAATGATCCAATCATTTGAATACTCCATTCAACCTGCCCTGTTTCGAAAAAATAAGCGCCTATTGATGCGAGTACTGCACTCGTAGCAAATTGAATCATTGAGCCGGTTCGTAAATCAAACTGAGGACAGAATTTCTTTTGATAAATCGTCCCTCCAGTAATTGCAATCAGAGCCACTATGTTGAATAGTAAGTTCATTAAAGAGACGCCAGTGGTATCAATTTTTGCGTAAACTACTAAAAAGACTCCCAATAAACCTAGCAATAAACCAACCCACTGTGCCCGAGTCACTTTCTCAGCAAGTATGGACGCAAAAATAGCCGTTAAGATAGGTTGTAAACCAACAATCAGAGCAGATAAGCCGGCAGGCATTCCTTGTCTAACCGACAACCAAACGCCACCAAGATAAAGAAACTGAATGAATGCACCCGCGACAGCAATATGTTTTGCTTGTTGCCAAGTGGGCCATGGAGCTTTGAACCATAATACAAAGGGAAATAAGATTAATAGAACGCCTGCAAACCGCATTGCTAAAAAGGTCATTGGTTCAGAATAGGGCATGCCATATTTAGCAATAATAAAACCAGTACTCCAAATGATGATGAATACAGGAGCAAACCAATTAGGATGTTTTATTTCCACAAATTTCCAATCGCTAGTTCAATCGTTTTTGTATGTATTGCAACTGTCTCTTTAATATCATGACCATAGCCACCAGCCATCGCCACAGCAATCGGTAATGATAATTCTTTGCACCAATCAAAAACCATTTGATCACGATTTGCAAGGCCATCCATCGATAGATTTAAACGTCCTAATCGATCTCCAGTATAAGGGTCTGCTCCAGCTAAATAAATAACGAGATCGGGATCAAAAGATTTTACTTGATGGAGCCCCCCTTTTAAGGCGTCAAGATAAAAAATATCTTCACAACCATCGGTAAGCGCAATATCTAAATCACTATTTTCTTTACGGAATGGAAAGTTTTTTTCTCCGTGCATTGAAAATGTAAAAATCGATGTATCACTCTTTAAAATGGATGCAGTACCATTCCCTTGATGAACGTCTAAATCCACAATCGCTATCCTAGGCAAACGACCCAGTTCAGAAAACAGTAATTGTTGCATTACCTTTGCAGAGATTGCTGCATCATTAAAAACACAAAAGCCACTCCCTTTATCGGCATAAGCATGATGCGTGCCTCCCGCTAAATTTGCAGAAACACCTGACTCCCAAGCTGTTTGGCATGCAGCAATCGTAGCTCCGGCTGATCTTGCGGAGCGAACAACCATTTGAGGACTCCATGGAAATCCAATCTCTCGCATTTGAGCGTCCGTCAAGAGTCCATTAAATACGGCCTCAACATAGGACTCATCGTGAACAAGGGCTATTTGTTCTCTCGAGGCAAGAGGTGCCTCTAATAACTGCACTTGTACAAATTGCTCCACAGATTGACGAAGTAAAGCATATTTCTCCATTGGAAAACGATGCCCTTTAGGCAAAGGCAAGACAAATTGATCCGTATAAAAAAGAGAGATTTTATGCAATGTTGATGAACTCAAAATAAAATATTAAAGAATAAAAAAGTAGATTAGATGAAATATGAACCATCATTTTCCCATATAAGAAAATTAAAGATCACCAACTAAGTAGTTTTAAGATAAGATGATTTAATAGTTGTATTCTTTATTACAAGGACTTTTAATGACTCTCACTCCAGAACAAATAGGTGCCTCGAATAAAGCGAATATGGAGACACTTAATAGTCTTTCTAAAAATGCCTTTGATGGTCTTGAAAAACTTTTAGAACTGAATTTACAGGTTGTCAAAACTGTCTTAAATGAACAGCTCAGTCACATTCAGTCCACTGCGAATGTGAAGGATGCACACACCTTATTAATCATGCAAGCCCAATTCCTTCAACCATTTGCAGAAAAACTAAGTTCCTACAGTCAGCATTTACAAAACATTAATTATGAGACGCAAACTGCCATCATGCAAACCGCCAAGGAAGATATTAAAGATCGTTCCACGAAAATTCAAAGTCTGGTTACTGAATTTTCAACAGCTAGCCCAGGCAATGGGGATGTGATGGTCACAACGTTAAAGAACGCAATTGCAAATGCCAATCAAGTATATGAGTCTTCACAAAAAGCCATTAAACAGGTTATTGACATTTCAACTCAACAAACTAAATTAATGACTGAAGCTGCCATCAAAGCTAGCGAAGAACTCTCTAACACAGCGACAAAAAAAACGCTGTAAAAATACGCCTTGGTTACTGAATCACTTCGAGTCTAATTTGGTGAGTCGTTATCGGTAATTGATCTTTTTCCCAGGGCCTTAGGTTATTCCATTGCAAAACAAAAATACCTAGGCAATTTGGCTTAATTATCCATTCTTGAAGCCCTGGCGCTCCTACTAGGGCAATCGCTTGGTTGGCTAATTTTGGATCTCGTAAAAACTCTCCATCCTTCAATATCGTTGATCGGCATAGGGGGCGCCGTTAGCCGCGCCCCTGCCACACCACCTGGCATGCGGGTCCGCACCAGGCGGTTCGAGAAGTTGAGGTCATGTGAGTCTGGGTATTCCAAGTTCATCGAAGTATTTGAC
>CANFME010000123.1 GCA_947448305.1 Burkholderiaceae bacterium | reverse complement strand
ATAAGGTGGAGGTGGCGTTGTTTCTGCAAGAGAAGCCAAGAAACGAACTTGACCACCTTCGAGTAATGCACGAGCTGAACCGAGTCCTGCAACACCTAACTCAGCGTGACCACCACCCACTAATAAGGCAACCGCTGCACCTGCACCAGTGACTGGAATACTCGCCATCTCTAAATTAGCGCCAGTTAAAAGAGTTTGCGCACCTACCCACCAACTTTGACCAACCCCAGCAGTAGCTAAATTTACTTTTCCTGGATTGGCTCTTACATAGGTAATGGCCTCTTGAGCTGTTTTAAATTGCACCTGACTTTTATTAGATGCAATTAAGATGGGGAAAAAGGTTGCATAAGCACCAAGTTGAGTGAAATTGCGGTAATCAAGTGGCGACATTCCTTGCAATTTATTAGTAACAATCGTTGCCGATGCCCAGCCAATGGTGTAGCCATCTGGCTTAGCTAGATTAATATCCTTATAACCAATGGAACTGCCGGCTCCTGGTCGATTCACAATAGTAATTGGCTGACCCAAAATTCGTCCAACCCTATCCATTAAAGGCCTTGCTAATACATCACCATCAGAACCAGCTTCAACCGCCAGAATAAAAGTAATAGGGCGATTCGGATAGTTTTCTTGAGCAAATAGTTGAGACGTCAATCCCAAATATAGGATACCCATGGCTATTTTCAAATTACATAAAACGTTTTTCATTGTATTTAGTCTCCTTAAAATTTTTAATAATTATTTTTAACTCAATTTACCACTATTCAACCTGTTTAAACTCCTTCATGTTTGAATCACGATGCAAGTAACTCAAATTCTATTTTCTTTCCCGCATTAATCAACACTTCCATACAAAGGGTTTTCAATGTGTCGTTAAAACGCACTTCCGGAACAACGATACTGAGAGCACCCAAAGGATATTGATTTTCTCCTATTATTGGCACTGCTAAAGCTATCACGCCCACGGAGTTCTCTCCAAAAGAAAAAGTGACGCCATTTTCAGTATCTGCTATTAGTCTTGCCTTGATTTCTTTTTTAGTTGTAGCGGTTTTATCTGTATTGGGTTTAATTTTTAAGTTTTGTAAATAATTTTCCCTCTCCAATTCTGGCAGAGCATGCAAAACTGCTTTTCCTGCAGCTGCGGAATATAGAGAAAATTTTACATGGGGGGTCATGCGATAACTGAGCGGATAACTTGCTTCAGCACCCAAAATTCGCTCAATGTGATCTCCTTTAAAAACATAAAATGCGGATGCTTCTCGCGTTTTTTCCGTCATCCAATTTAATTGTGCTTGAGCAATCTCAGGCATTTTTTTAACATTCTCACCCTTCTTAATCAAATCATAGAAGGCAGGTCCCAGCAAATAGGTATTTTCGCTATGGTTTTTTTCTAAATAGTTTCTATTAATCAAGTTCTTCAGCAGCCCAGTTAAGCTACTTTTAGGAATGTCTAAACTATATGCAATATCTGTATGAGACGCGCTATTGCCTCTGCGGCATAGTAACTCGAGCACATCCAAGACCCTATCGGCGGATTTGATGGACGAACTAGATTTTTGATCTGAGGTAGAAAGCATCGTAACAATGTAAAAAAAATTAATGACTAAAGATATTGACACTACTTGCATTCTAGTGCTAGAATATAAACAAGTTCATATATAAGAACTAATTATAAAATAATTTATAAATATAAACAAGACAAAATTCAATAATCTGATTGCAATATCTAGGTTTGAAGGTTGTGGAGGAGACAAATTATGAGACTGAAAAAGTCCTTTTTAATTTTGGGGTTATGCTTGCAAGCGCTTCCCGCGTTTGCTGCATACCCTGAAATGCCTATCAATATGGTCGTATCATTTGCCCCTGGAGGTGCGACTGATATTACCGCCAGAATTGTGGCATTAGCCATGAGTAAAAATCAAAACGGTCCACAAATCATTGTTGAAAACCGTCCCGGCGGAGGTGGCACAGTCGCTACTAGTTATGTCAAAAATGCGAAACCTAACGGTTATACGATCATGTTGACTTCAAGTGTCTACGTTGTTACGCCAAGTCTAAAAAAACCATCGCCTTACGATCCTGTAAAAGACTTTATTCCTATTTGTGAAATCGGTGATGCCCCAAACGTTGCCGTGGTCAAAGCCAATTCTAAGATCAGAACTCTGGCAGATTTAATTGCCATGGCTAAATCAGATCCAACGTTAGTGAGCTTCGGTAGCCCTGGCACAGGTACAACTCCCCATCTTGCTGGAGAGGTGTTAAAGATTCGTGCAAAGATCAATATGACTCATATTCCTTATAAGGGAGCAGGTCCTGCGATGACGGACTTAATGGGTGGTCAAACTCAAGTTCTTTTTGGTAGTTTAGCTTCAGTGATTTCAAATATTCAAGCAGGTCAAGTCAGAGCAATCGTTCAAACAGGGGATAAACCTTGGCCAGATTTACCAAATGTTCCTTTAATGGCTGATGCTGGTATTGAAAATGCTGTATCTGATACTTTCCAAACCATATTCGCCCCAGCTGGAACCCCTCCTGAGGCGGTTAATTACCTTTCTCAACAATGCCTAACTGCCTTAAAAAGACCTGAAGTCATCGATAGTTTGAAACAGGCTGGTTTAGCAACAACAGCTTTAGATTCAGAAAAAACGCTAGCGCGAATCAAGCGGGAAGTACCGTATTGGCGCGAGGTCATTGAAAAAGGCAATATTAGTGGCGAGTAATCTTTCACGATTACGCGCAATTGAAGTTCATACATTTGATTAATAACTCTTCTATCTTCTTTAGGAACAATCATGAAAATATGGTGGCAAAGTAGTACAGCGATTCATCGTTTAGATGACTATAGAAATACCTTAACAAAAAATTTAAATGATTTAAAGCGTCCTGATGTTGAAGTACATGTGAACGGCGTGGATGACGGATCAATGGATCTGCACTACAACGCTGTTGTTGCCATTAATAGCTATGGTGTAGGCGGCGTTTTAAATAAAATGATGCAAGCTCAAGAGCAAGGTTATGACGCAGTAGCAATCGGCTGTTTTTTAGATCCGGCTATGCAAGAAGCGCGAGAAATCCTACAAATTCCAGTACTCGGATTAGGTGAAGCAAGCATGCTGATGGCCTGCATGTATGGACACAAGTTTTCTGGTATTGCCTTTCATAAAAAGCAATCTCAATACTATGATCGCAAAGCATTTGAATATGGTCTAAGCTCTAGACATATTCCTTTCGGAGATCTTGGCATTGACTTTACAGAAGTGCAAAAAGCTTTCACAAGCCCAGGTCAAATGACCGATAACTTCTTAAAAGAATCCCGTCGTTTAGCTAGTCAAGGTGCCGAAGTGATTTTGGCTGCCTGCGCAACGGTCAATGCTATTATCCGCCGAGAAAACATTACTGAGGTAGACGGTGCGCTCATTATGGACTGTAACGCAGTTCTTTTAAAAACCACCGAAGCGATGGCTGATTTAAGTAAGACGATTGGCTTAAACGCTAGTCGTAAACTACTATATCAATCACCAATCAATGCAGATATCGATCGCTGGAAACAAATCTATGGCTTTCGTTCACAAGCACAATTAAAACCTTAAATATATGAGAATCATTAGAACAGCCCTTTTTGCACCGGGCATTAATACCAAAGTAATGACGAAAGCTGTGGCAAGTCCAGTTGATGCGGTCCTTTTTGATTTAGAAGACTCTGTAGCACTAGATTCCAAAGCACAAGCAAGGCAATTAGTTCGTGAAGCCATTACGGAGTTACATCTCTCTACTAGAGAAGATAAGCCTTATGTGATGGTGAGAACCAATGCAATGGATACAGGCATGCTCGAGGAAGATATCGCACAGATTACGGTACCAGGCTTAGACATGGTATTCATTCCTAAAGCAGAACAACCTGAGCACATGAAGCAAATAGAACAACAACTTCTGTCCTTAGAAAAAGAACGCGGTATTAATCCAATTGCTATTGGACTGCAGATTGAATCAGCGGTTGGAGTTTATAACTGCTATAACATCATCAAAGCCTCTTCAAGAGTTCAACTAACCAGTTTAGGCACTGCCCAAGATGGTGATTTACAAAATGATCTAGGTTGTGGTTGGTCGGTAGACGGTCCAGAAATGCTTTATGCACGCTCTAAAGTTTTACTTGACTCCAAAGCTGCTGGTAATGTAATTAGTATCGACGGCGTCTTTGCTGATTTAAATGATGAAGAAGGCCTCATGACTGAATCTAAAATGTCAGCTAGTCTTGGCTATGTGGGAAGAACCATCATTCATCCAAAACAAATTAGTATTGTTGAACAAGCTTACGGCATCACTCAAGCAACCCTAGAATACTATCGATTAATCGTCAAAGAATTTGAGATTGCAGAGCAAAAAGGAATCGCTGCGATTACGATTAATAACAAATTAGTGGATTATGCAATGTACCGTCAGGCAAAGCGATTAACTGCCACATCTAAATAAAAAGATAACTATTTCCTCTATGAACTTCGCTCTCAGCACAGACCAAGAAAATATCCAACGTCATCTAACAGATTTATTGACCGATATTTGTACTCCACAATACGTACAAAATTGCGATGAGCAACAAAAGCCGCCCAGAGAAGCATTTGAAGCACTCGCTAAAAATGGCTGGCTTGGCTTGATTGCTCCCGAATCACTCGGTGGCGCTGGTGGCACTGCGACTGATTTAGCTGTCATGTTAGATGTTTTAGGATATCACTTTGAAGAATTAGGGCTGTGGGTATTTAGAAATCTGACCTATGGTTGCTACGCTGTCATGAAACATGGCACAAAGGAACAAATTGAATATTTAGTCCCTAAGGTAATTACTGGCGAGATGTCGTTTTGTTTTGGTTTAACTGAACCCGACTCCGGTTCAGATGCCAGCGCTCTCACTACGAAAGCAACGAAACAAGGTGATGAGTACATTCTTAATGGCCGTAAAGTGTATACCTCCGGGATGGACATTAGCGACTACTGTTTATTAGTAGCCAGAACAAGTACTTTAGAAAGAAAGCAACAAGGAATCACCACTTTTTTAGTTGATACCAAATTACCTGGTATTGAAGTAAAAAAATTACAAACTTTGGGCCAGCGTTCTATCGGCACCACCGAAGTTCTTTATAGTGACGTGCATATTCCTGCTTCATCGATTCTTGGCAAACTAGATCATGGTTGGACTGGTGCGGATGATTATTTATGTTACGAGCGCTTATGTTTATCAGCAGCAAGAACCGGCGCAGCTCGCTCAGCGTTTGAAATTGCGCTAGATTATGCAAAAACTCGCGTTCAATTTGGCAAACCCATTGGTAAATTTCAGGCAGTCTCCCACAAGCTTGCCGAAATGAAATCAATGCTAGATATTGCGCAGACCATGGTATATCGATACGCTTGGTTAATGGAACAAGGTAAAAATACTCGCCAAGATGCAGCAATTTTAAAGTTGTATACCAGTGAGTCTTATAAATCCATTAGTGATATGTGCCTACAAATTCTTGGCGGTTACGGTTATTGCATGGAATATCCAATGCAACGCTTCTTCAGAGACTCTCGTCTAGCTACGATTGGTGGTGGTACCTCTGAAATTCAAAAAATATTATTGCTAGTTCACTAGGTTTATAGGGGTAATTCGTGTCTCAATCTTTGAAGGGTATCCGGATCATCGAGCTTGGCCAAATTATTGCTGGCACATACGGTGGTCAAATTTTATCGGACCTAGGTGCCGAAGTCATTAAGGTTGAGTCTCCCACGGGCGATCTTGGTCGCAACCCATCCGTTGCTCCCTATAAAGGACATAGTGGTCTGTTCTTAACCTTTAATCGAAATAAAAAAAGTGTCGTCATTGACATGAAAAACCCTGAAGGTCGGGCTACTTTTCTGGATTTAGTAAAGCATGCTGATGTGGTGGTGGATAACTTTAGAGCCGGCGTCATGCAACGCTTAGGGATCGATTACAGTGTCTTAGCAGCAGTCAATCCACGCATTATTCATTGCTCAATTACTGGCTTTGGTTCAGAGGGTGACTATAAGGATTATCCAGCCCTCGATATTATTATTCAGGCCATTAGTGGTCATATGGCAATTACTGGAGAGCCCAATCGCCCTCCTGTGCGACTTGGTATTCCTTTAGCCGATTTAAGTGGTGGTATTTTTTCAAGCCAAGGTATCCTCGCTGCACTGTATGAACGAGAAAAGACAGGTAAAGGTCAACATCTAGAACTGGCCATGTTTGACGCCATGTTAAGTCTTTTAACTTATATGGGAACCATGTGGCTCAATAATGGTGAGTTGCCTAAGCCACCTGGCTCAGGACATGAATACTCGGTACCATGGCAAGCCTTTAAAACAAGTGACTCATACGTTGTAATTGCTGCACGTGAAGAGCGTCACTGGAAAAACTTATGTAAGTCTCTCAATATCGAAGACATAGCGCAGGACCCTCGTTTTCTGACGAACTTCACAAGGGTGAAACATCGTGATGAACTCATGGCTCTGATGATTCCTATTCTACAAACAGACAGTACTGAGAATTGGATGAAAAAATTTCGTGCTGACGATGTACCGGCCAGTCCAGTCAATCATTTTGATCAAGCATTTAGCGAACCGCCAGCGATTCAAAATGAAGCAGTCATTGAATGTGATCATCCAGCAGTTGGTAAATTTCGCATGCCTGCCTATCCTGTAAAAATGGGCAATAGTAGTTCTGTT
>CANFME010000122.1 GCA_947448305.1 Burkholderiaceae bacterium | reverse complement strand
TTCGAGAAGTTGCAGATGTTAGGCGCTTATTAAATGCAGGAGCAGACAAAGTTAGTATGAATTCTTCTGCGGTTGCTCGTCCAGATCTTATTTCAGAGTCTTCTGCTAAATATGGAGCGCAGTGTATCGTTGTAGCGATTGATGCAAAACAAACAAGTCCAGGTCGTTGGGAAGTGTTTACCCATGGCGGGCGAAAAAATACGGGTATTAATGCGCTAGACTGGGCCAAAGAAGTTGACTTAAGAGGTGCTGGTGAAATTTTACTCACCAGTATGGATCGCGACGGTACCAAGAATGGCTTTGATCTTGAACTAGTTCGCTTAGTTAGTGACTCAGTCAAAATACCGGTCATTGCATCGGGCGGAGTAGGCAATTTACAGCACTTAGCAGATGGCGTCTTGCAGGGTCATGCGGACGCAGTGCTGGCAGCAAGTATCTTTCATTATGGTGAATTTACTGTTCGGCAAGCTAAAGATTATCTTGCTAAACAAGGGATTTTGGTTCGACAGTAAGTTCTTCAAGGACCAAGTTGAAGCTTAGCAAGTAGAAATTTGAAATTAAAAATACTAAATGCCTTAAGGCTGTCAAAAATTTATAATATCCCCAAGGTTTAACTGCTCATTTTTAGGCGTCATTGAAAATAGTGATATACAATGTATACAATGTATTAAACTTAAAAGGGTGGCTAACTTGGAAACTAGTGTTTTAACTTTACGCGTAAGTAATAAGACTAAAAAAATGCTTGAAGACTTGTCAGAAGCAACGCAAAGAACAAAATCATTTTTAGCATCTGAAGCCATTGAACGTTATTTAGAGATTGAAGCTTGGCAGGTGAAAGAAATCAAGACAGCCTTAATAGAAGCTGATAACAATGAGTTTATTGATGAGAAAGACTTTGCGGAATTAATAAAAAAGTATGCAAGTTAAATGGTTGCGTACCGCGGCAAAAAATCTTGAAGATGAAACAAACTATTTGGAAGAAGAAAACCCAAAAGTAGCCAAAGAGTTTTTTGTAAGGGTCATTAGTACTGTAAATCAACTTGCAAAGTTTCCTGAATTGGGCAGAGTTGGTAGAGTGTTTGGCACAAGAGAGCTGGTTATTATTGGCTATCCTTATATAGTTCCTTACCGAGTAAAGAATAATAAGATTGAGGTGTTAAGAGTATTTCACACGTCTAGACAGTGGCCAAAAAAGGTTTAAATTATCTGGAAATTAAGATTTTTAAGAGTGAAAATTCTAAAACCTTAATATCAACAATTAACCCCTGTTTTGTTAAAATCAGACAATGAATACATCTAATCAAAACACAAACAGTAATACTTACTTGCAGTGGCTAGACGCGGTCAAGTGGAACTCACAGGGTTTAGTCCCTGCGATTGCTCAAGAGGTCGGCACTAACAAAATATTAATGATGGCTTGGATGAATTTAGAATCACTGCAAGAAACGGTGGAGATAGGTCAAGCCGTCTATTGGTCTAGGTCAAGAGGTAAGCGGTGGCATAAAGGCGAAGAGTCTGGACATTTTCAAAAGGTAAAAGAGATTTTGCTCGACTGTGATGGCGATACCATTGTTCTCATGGTGGAACAAACCGGAGTTGCTTGTCATACTGGAGCACACTCTTGTTTCTTTAATGTCCTAGATCAATCTCAAACACCTTATGTTTGGCAAGCTGAGACCGAAAAAAACGACCATTAATCAGCTCTAACCAAGGCTTTTGCGTCTTTAGGTAATGAGTTTGTTAAGAATTAGTGAAGTAATACAACCCAGAGTGGATTTCTATGAATAATGAACAGTTAAAAAATATATTAGAGGTTCTAGATACGACGATTGCAAGTCGTAGGGCGAGTGTGCAAGCCGGTAATGCTGATGCACTCTCCTATGTGGCAAAACTCATGAAGAAGGGCGATGATGCCATTTTGAAAAAAATTGGCGAAGAATCGACCGAAGTCGTCATGGCGGCGAAAGATAGTCGTGCTAATGTCATCGAAGGACGCTTTAATAATGAATACCAGTCAAAATTGATTGGTGAAGTAGCTGATTTATGGTTTCATAGTCTAGTTTTACTCGGACAGTTTGAATTAAGTTCTAAGGAAGTACTTGAAGAACTGAGTAGACGCGAAGGCCTGAGTGGAATCAAAGAGAAAGAATCAAGAATTACTGAATAAAATCTGCCTTGATAGATGTACTGGCTGAATTAGGTTAGTCTTAATTAAACGTTGGAGAAATAAATGAGTGGCGATAACTGTATCTTTTGTAAGATTATTGAAGGCAAAATACCTTCTAAAAAAGTATATGAGGATGATGAAATCTTGGCTTTTCATGACATTAATCCATCTGCCCCGATTCACTTTTTAGTAATTCCTAAAAAACATTTACCGATGCTTTCGGATGCAAGTAGTGAAGATACGCAGTTATTAGGTAAAATAATGTTGAAGATACCAGAACTCGCTATTCAAGAGGGTGCAAATCCTGGGCAAGCGGGTGGGTTCAAAGTTTTAATGAATAATGGTGCAGAAGGTGGTCAAGAGGTATACCATATGCATTTGCATGTTTTGGCTGGAAAACGTGTTGGAAATTAGTAGTTACCAGACTGAACCAACAAAATTTTAAATCTTAATTTTTAAATAGTAATATTTAAATCTACAAAATTGAAGGAGTTGACATGGGTGGAATGAGTCCAATTCATTGGGTAATCGTGTTAGCAGTTGTATTGCTTGTTTTTGGTACTAAAAAACTACGCAATATCGGCTCAGATATGGGTGCCGCTGTAAAAGGTTTTAAAGATGGCATGAAGCCTGGCGATAAAGAAGAAGCTGCTACCGAAGCTACGGCTGCAACACAACAGGTAACTCAAAGTGCGCAAGCAACAGCGCAAGATGCTAAGACAGTTGACGTTGCTTCTAAAGAAGTACGCTAATCTTTTTGATGAGTACTGAAAAAACCATGTGCAGAATTCAACAATCATGAGAGTTAATAATCAATGATTGATATTGGTTTTTCAAAAATAGCCCTGATTTCAGTTGTCGCTTTAGTTGTTTTGGGTCCTGAGCGCCTACCGATGGTCGCCAGAACCCTCGGCAACCTATTTGGTCGAGCACAAAGATACATGAATGAGGTTAAAGCTGAAGTAGGTCGTCAGATGGAGCAAGAAGAGCTCAAAAAGATGAAGCAAGAGGCCACGGATGCATTCAATTCGGCTAAAAGCGACTTTCAAGGGCTCAATGAGGCGGTTTCTTCACAAATTTCTGAAGTAAACCAATCGATTGGAAATTATTCCAATGACCTCAATAATAGCTTTAATGACCCAAACAGTAATTCTGCCGATTCAATCGGAATTGATACATCGCCGTCAAGATATACCCAATATAAAAGTAATCTTCGCCAAGGAAGAAATTCTTGGCGTAATAAAAAGGGTGCAATTCCTGTTTGGTTTAAGCAATCTACTGGCATTAAGACAAGGGTGCAATCTGGCTCAGCAAGAGTAAAACGCTTTCGCCGTGCCGCAAGTCAACAACGGGCCCAAGGTACTTTTTTCTAAGCAATCTCAGTATTTTGGTCTAAAACACCAAACAATCAGTCGATAAATGGGCGTAAAACAGGTTTAAAACAATATGAGCGATGATCCAAAACAATTAAATGCGCCCTCCCAAGAAGAAAATTTCTTTACCCACTTAGTGGAGTTGCGTGATCGCATCATCAAGGCAAGTGCTGCAGTATTAATTATTTTTGTCAGCATGGTTTACTGGGCACCTGATATCTTTCATTTATTAGCTAAACCCATGTTAGATGCTCTCCCTAAAGGAGCCCATATGATTGTTACTGATGTAACGGGCTCCTTTTTTGTGCCGATTAAGGTCACATTAATGGCTGCGTTTGTTCTTGCATTACCAGTAGTGATTTATCAAATTTGGGCTTTTGTGGCGCCAGGCTTGTATCAGCACGAGAAAAAATTAATCGTTCCATTGGTTGTGAGCACTTACTCACTCTTTTTAATTGGCATGTCATTTGCCTATTTTTTAGTATTTCCGACCGTATTCTCCTTTATGGTGAGTTATAACGAGCCGCTCGGCGCAGACATGAGTACGGACATTGATAAGTATTTAAGTTTTGCTATGACGACCTTTTTAGCCTTTGGTTTTACTTTTGAAGTGCCCGTGGTGGTAGTGGTGCTTGTCCGTATGGGAATGGTTACACTTGCTAAACTCAAAGAAGTTAGACCTTATGTCATTGTTGGCGCATTTGTGATCTCCGCAGTAGTGACCCCTCCAGACATCATGTCCCAATTATTGTTAGCCATTCCTTTGTGCATTTTGTATGAATTTGGACTTTTGATCGCCCGGTTTTATGTCCCAAAAGAAGATGAAACTCCTGCATAAAAACAAAGCATAAAGGACATTTCCCGAACATTTTCATTAAGGCTATGAGGCTTAAAACAGCAGAGTAAATAAGGGAAAGAATGGATGCGTTGCCCATAAACAACATGATGCAGAAAGATTGGGTGGTTTCGGCATGAAAACAACACTATCAACAAAGTTTTAATGAAATTGGCACAACTTTGTTGGATGATAGGGTATTCCTCGGAAACGTGGAAGATGTTACAAATACTTTTCTTTTTTAATTTTTTGGAGATTTACGAATGAAAAAATCACTATTCGCATTAGCAGCATTAGGTGCTTTCGCAGGTGCAGCTTCAGCTCAGTCTAGCGTTACTTTATACGGTGCATTTGACGTTTCTGGTGCATACATCAGTAACGCTGGTGTTGATACTAACGCAAGCTCAGCAAACAGAAATGTTACTTCTGCAACAGTTACACCTTCAACAGCTGGTACAAACCTATCTTTAGTTGACGGTGCTTTCACTACTTCACTTTGGGGTATGAAGGGTGTTGAAGACATCGGTGGCGGCATGAAAGCCATGTTCGAAGCTGAAAGCGATATTTTAGCTAACAACGGTACTTCTCACAATTCTGGTATGTTCCGTCGTGCAGCTAACGTTGGCCTCAGTGGTGGTTTCGGTTCTATCTATTTAGGTTTAAAAGGTAACCCATTGACAGCAGCTTCAGGTTCAGCATTGCCAGTTGAAGGTAACACTGTTCATTCAGTTCGTTCAACAATCGGTTACAACACAGCTGACTACATCAAAAACGGTTTCCAGTACGAGTCTCCAAACTTAGGTGGTTTCGTAGCTCGTTTAGCTTACGGCGCATCTAACACAATCGGTGATTCTGGCGACGGTACTATTGTTGCTGCTTCAGCAATCTACACAATGGGTAATGCACGTGTACACGCTGCTTACAACAAAGCAACTGCTGGTAACGTAGCAACTGTTACTGGTGGAACAACAACAGACTTTTCTTCAGCAGCTCAAACTGGTCTTTATGACCAAATGGGTTGGGTAGCAGGTGCTAAGTATGCAATGGGTGCATTCAGCATTGGCGCACAATTTGCACACGGTGAGCAAACACAATATAACACTCTAGGATCTTCTGCAGTTAAAGCAACTGCAAATGCAAATGCAACAATGATTGGTTTAGGCTATCAAGCTAGCCCAGCGTTATTGCTAGGCGCTAACTATATTGTTACTACTGCAGACTCAACAATGAGCAACTTGCAAGCTCACTATGCTTTAAGCAAGCGTACAACTGTTTATGCACAAGGCACAATGACTAAGAACGGTGCTGGTGCATGGTCTGATGGTACTGCATATGGCAACTTCATGCCTATTAACACAAACTCAAGCACAACTGTTAAAAACATTGGTGGCTACGGTTTAGTTTCAGGCGGTACATTCTCAGGCGGTATGCCAAATACTTCTGCTACAGCAGTTAACGTTGGTATCATCCACAAGTTTTAATTACTTGCTGACTTAGGTCAGTTTGTAATAAAACTAAAGAAGTATAAGAAGTAATCAAACCCACTGTGCAAACGGTGGGTTTTTTTATTTGAAAAATATTCTCGTTTCAGACTAGTAGATTGAATCGTTCGTTAAAAGTAAATCTTTTCAAAATTTTCGGCAGATGAAACAAATTTAAAAGGTAGCAGAATTAAATATTTTTAAGATTGATTAGCGTCGATGTTCTTTGAATCAAATCTAACGAGTAAGGCATTTGAATATCGTCTTGGAAGGGGATGACACCTAACAATTCAGCATTAAACTGTTCTTTAAGTATCGTAGATAGTGTATTAATATTTTTCTCGGTATAAACATCTGGTGGGGAAGTACTGTTGGCTACCCAACCGACAACCGTTAGTTGATGATGGCGAATCGCTAGTGCAGTGAGTAAGGCGTGATTGATACACCCTAGCCGAATATTAACCACCAAAATGACGGGTAGTCTAATCTGGGCAGCAAAATTAGCCAATGTTTGCGTTTCAGAAATTGGAACTAAAAACCCACCTGCACCTTCAACTACCACTGAGTCATGAGAGGTTGTTAATAGTCCATAAGCCTTTACCATAACCTCCAGATCCAGAGAAATCCCTTGATCTTCGGCAACAATATGTGGGGCGGCGGGAATGGGCAAATGATAAGGACAAATATCATTTGCTGTGAGTTGATCCTTTTGAGGTCGATCGCGATTAGAAACTAATAGTAAGGTTTCTAAGTCTTCAAAGAAGGAGTGTGAGCCAACGGTGGTCATGCCAGCAACTACGGGTTTAAAGCCACAGGTTTGAAGACCACGTTCCTGCAATTGATAAATGATCGCTGCGGTAATAAGCGTTT
>CANFME010000121.1 GCA_947448305.1 Burkholderiaceae bacterium | reverse complement strand
GATTGCATAATCCACAAGCCGTAATAACTGCCTGTCTAGGTCTTTCTTTTGGTCGCCAGAACTTACGCGGGCATAGATAGCTGCTTGCTCTATTTTTTCGTCCTCAGGAAAGACAAGAATGGTGCCATTTGGAAGCTGCTCTGACCGCACGGGCAACTTATTGCTCTTATGCATTATCCATGCACTGCGATAAGAGATACCCTTAGTTTTTGCCCAAGCGCTTAATTTCATGAAAATAATATAGCACATTGAATCATAAAAAGCGATGTTTTTTTATACAGTTTTTAACCCCGCCAGACATCACGAGCCGAATTAATGCTGAGATGATCAAAATTTTACAAAATCCCCAAACCAAAGAAAAACTATTAAACAGTGGATTTATTGTTGAGGGCGGCTCGATACAATCCTTCAAAGAAACCATTCATCAAGAACTAGAGTTTTGGAAAACGGTAGTCCAAGTAACGGGTAGTAACTTACTTTAAGGAATCAGATATAAAGCACCGTTGAAGTCAATTAATTTGACTTCATCGATTTTAAAATCTTGCCATTTTGCTCAATTTCTTGAAGATAAAACTTTTTGAATTCTTCAGGGGTGTCACCCACAACTCTATAACCTTGATTCTCTAAATTTTTTCTAATTTCTGGTTTATTAATTACTTTAGTTAATGCAGTTTGGATGACTTTAAAGGTTTCAGGATTGATTCCTTGTGGCGTAAAAAAACCAAACCATGACTCAATGACTACATTCGGTAAACCACTCTCAATCATTGTTGGAATTTGAGGAACATTAGGCGAACGGTCCCGAGAGGTGATCGCTAAGACATTAACACGTCCTCCCTTGATTTGTTGGCTTGCTGCTGCTAAACCAACAAAAGCCATATCCACTTGACCGCTTAAAGTATCGTTTAATGCCTGAGGTGAAGTCTTATAGGGGATATGGTGTAAATCAATATTCGCTTCACTTCTAAATAGTTCTGCTGACAGGTGAGAAATACTACCTTCTCCCCAAGTTGCAAAATCTAAGGGGGGTGAACTCTTTTTGGCTAAGTTAATAAAATCTTTCACATCTGATACTTTATTTTTATTATTCACAATCAAAGCCATGGGAACTGCGCCAACCCGCATCAACGGCACAAAGACTTTACGGGGATCATAATTTAAGGTGTGTAACCATAAATTTGTGGTCGCCGAAGAAGTACCAAACATCAAGGTATACCCATCAGCATTCGCTTTACTAAATAACTCTTCACCAATTAAGCCATTTGCGCCAGCACGATTATCAATAATAATGGGCTGACCTATTTCTTGACTTAGCGCGGTGGATAAACTTCTCATTAGAACATCCGAGGCACCACCTGCTGCCATGGGCAGGATGACAGTGATGGGGCGTTGAGGATAATTGGCTTGTGCAATGGCTAAATTAGTCAAAGTAGAAATCGCCAACATGAATATCCCGACGGAATAGTGAAATAAGGGATTTGTTTTCATTTGTTTTATTGTTTACCTAATTTTTGAACAATGGCTTTCAATGTTTTTGCTTCACTTTCCACGTATTGCGAAAGTGCCTTACCTTCTAAGTATTGAGTTGGAATTCCTAAATTATTCATCACCTGCACAAATGGAGGATCTTTCATCGCAAAGCGGATGGCTTCACGTAATTTTTCTTGAATCACTTCAGGTGTGCCCGCTGGTAAGAATAAAATATTCCAAATATAGAATTCAATCGGTATACCTTGTTCCATAAAGCTCGGCACTGGGGGGTCAGAAGCTAATTTTTCTCGACCAAAACTTGCAATGGCCTTGATTTTACCTGAGCTCATTTGACTACGAACGGTACCCGATGCTTGGCCACTAAGATCCACTTCGCCGCTCATTAGTGCAATCATGGCCGGCCCACCCCCTTTGTAGGGGATTTGAAGCACTTTGATGTTGGCAGCCTGTTCGACCATTGCCATCGCAATTTGACTGTTTCCGTATTGTCCTGATGCACTATAAGTAATACTACCGGGGGATTCTTTAGACAGTCTTACTAGGTCATCGATTGATTGCACTTTACTTTTGACATTGGCTGCCAATACAAGAGGATCAGCAAAGAGCATAGCTAGAGGGGTTAGTTCTTTGAGTAGGTAAGAAGGTTTTTTCCCTTCTAAAATTTCAGTATCGGGTAATACGGTTACATTGGGCGTTGCCAATAAGATCGTATAACCATCGGGCTTTGCATGGGCCACATAGGCCATACCAATTGCACCACCAGCACCAACTCTATTTTCTACAATGACACTTTGACCTAAATATTTAGACATTGACGCAGCTAATGGACGAGTCACAGTATCATTAATTCCTCCAGTCGCAAATGGAATCACAATGCTAATGGGCTTTTCTGGAAAGGTTTGGGCTTGTACAAAATTACCCATCAAGCCTAGAAGACCTACTAGGCTGAAGTGAACAACACGACGAAAATGAGTCGACATATTTTCTCCTTAAGAGAATTGAATATTCACAATCGGAATCAGCGCAGTAATAGCTGTTGCATGCAGATAACACGTGCGCTCTGAGACACTTAAAAGAGTTGTGCAGGTGGCGTCATCAGCTGTGCCATTGATAAATAAATGAGTATCTAAGGGACTAGCGACTGCATGTCCATTCTGAATCTGATAAGAACTATCTTGAACGACTCTGAGACCGGCAATTGGCATCTTCATGTTTTCGATATAACGAGATAACTGCGTCATGAAACAAAAAGTGATACCAGCGCAAAGAAGTGCAAAACCAGAAGGATACTGGCGATTGCTTTCTAAGACAGAGACCTTGAAATTAAAATGGCTGGCTCCAGCAAGTTCTAGATAGGTGTCAACATCAATGGTAGACGCACCAGCAACCCATTTACTTTTGCCATGAATATTACGTAATACTTTGCCAGTAGGACTAGCTGAGGCAAGAACCACTTCACCATCGACCTTCGTTGTCAGCTTATGAATCGCATCATTGGTGACATAGCCTACAGCAGGTGATGGGGCAGTTAGACGAACTTTAAAGGGGTCTTCAATGTCACTTGCTAAGGAATCATTTAAATCAATTACTGTGCGTCGTCGTCCATTGGCATAGATTGCGAAGGTATTATGAAGTCCTTGGTTTAAATAACTGATTACGGCCGATTTTTGCAAAGCTTCATGCACTAAGCCATTGATTTGTTCGCTTGTTGCTGAACTTTGGATGGATACTTTAATATCTGGCGGCTCAGAGTGGCCATGCCCAGTTCCTAAAACAAAAGAACCAGTTAACCAGTAATGATTGATAACACTTAACTCAATGGAGCTAATTTCAATCGCTTTATCTTTAGCTACTTGCAAAATCCACTGAATGATATCGCCGTGCATCCCAGCATTGAAATATCCAAGTGGGAACGGGGCTAAATCAGTACCTTTAAGATGCCCACCTTCATCTGAGGTGAAGCGCCATTCGTCACCGGTGTGAGAACACGCAACGACGGCTTCTTTTTGGTGATGATGCAGTTGTCTTGCCTCAACATGAAAACTGTATAGTGAATCAGTTGCTGAATTATTACCTTGCTTTGATAAAAAAGCCAAAGGAAAGCTTATATCTTCTAAGCGATTTGTCATGAAATCTCCATATTTTTAGTTATATTGCTATCTTACATCTTTCTGACTTTATCGCCTTGATTTGGGGAAAGTGTGTCAAAATTTACGTAAGTAATTTTTAAATAACAGGAGATAAAGATGGTAAGACTTGCTGATTTATCAGAAGCAGAACGTAAAATGCATTTAGACCGGGTGGCGACTTTACCTGAGTTTGCAAATCCAATCCTTAATCGCTGTAAACCCTTGAATCAAATGCGCATTGCCTTGATTACTACCGCAGGGATTCATACCCACCAAGATCGTCCCTTTGACACACTTGGTTCTGGCATGGACTATCGTGTGATTCCTGAAGAGGCTACTGAAAAAGACCTCGTTATGAGTCATGCATCAGTGAACTTTGACCGAACAGGTTTTCAGTCTGATGTGAATGTCGTGTTTCCTCTGCAACGCTTGCAAGAACTCGTAAAGGATTCAGTTGTAGGTTCCTTAGCGAAGTTTCATTATTCCTTCATGGGTGCGATTGCCCCTGTCACTAAGTATGAAGAAAAAGTTCGCGAATTAGTGGACTTATTAAAACAGGATGGGGTCGACGCCGTCGTTCTAACACCAGTTTGACCACTCTGCACTTGCGCCGTGAGCGCAATCGGCTGGTATTTAGAGGCACAAGGAATCGCCACTGTTTCCATTAGTTTGATTCGTGAACACTCGGTCGCCTTAAAAGCGCCAAGAGCTTTATGGGTTCCGTTTATCTTAGGTCGTCCCTTAGGCGCTCCAAACGAGCCAGCATTCCAACATCGTGTTTTAAAAGAGGCTTTAGATTTATTGCAAGAA
This sequence comes from Burkholderiaceae bacterium, assembly GCA_947448305.1. Classification (GTDB taxonomy): domain Bacteria; phylum Pseudomonadota; class Gammaproteobacteria; order Burkholderiales; family Burkholderiaceae; genus Polynucleobacter. Next base: position 2,467 of record CANFME010000121.1, on the reverse strand, counting down.
ACAAATTGGCCCGTATTGAAAGATTTTAATGAAGAAGCGCCTGCAGATGCACTAGGCTTTTATTCTGAAAACCTGGTCTGTCCTGTGAGCTTTCCGTCTAAAACGGTGGAAGGTGATTTGCAAGGTCGGCTTTTAAATGAAATTGCGCAGTTACAAGCTTGGTACTCTTTAGCTAAAAATGTTAAAGGTGGCACTACGACGGGCATCACCAAGTGCACGCCTGAGGAACTTGGCGCTTTCATCGTGTCATGGTTGACTGATTCACCGAGTCAGGGCCTCAAAGACCTTGCTTATCCAATGGGGGCACTATTAAAGCTGGCAACCGACGAGTTAAAAGCGTTTTACTATGAAGCTAAATCTGTTCAGCCAGGTAAACATACTGCTATTAGTATTCAAGATTGGTTTTGGTTTGAAACAAGCGCGGGAGAAATATTCCTAAAATTAAAAGACCAGGTTTCCAATCTGGAGGAGCCTTCCTTTAAAGGTTTAGCAACGACTAGCCTCGTGCCGAGGGTGATTCAACAGCGTATCGCAGATTCAAAATAAACGCTGTTCTTGAGCACTGAAATCTAAAGTGAGCTCCCAAAGGCTTAGTGAACATCTAAGCCTTTGGGGAAAGTCCTAGGTAGTATTTGTTTTAGTTTTGTTTATATTAGTAAGTTACTCATAAAAAATAGATTCGTAAAAATGAATCATTTAAAAATCAGGAGACACAATGACTTCCCCTTCAGTCACTAAGGCCGATATTTTGCAGGCTTGTAAAGACATGCTTTGCAAAGAACTCTATGTCGTTTTTACTACACCAACCAATGGTATGGGTCCAGTCATGGAAAATCTGGAAAAACATTTAGAGTTCCAAATTGCCCTAGAAAAATCAGGAGTGATGTTTGGTGCGGGCCCATTTTTTGCTGATAACGAATCGGATTGGAATGGTGAGGGCATGGTGATTATTCGTGCTAATTCTTTAGCCCATGCACAAGACATTGCAGCTAAAGATCCAATGCATCAGTGTGGCGCGCGGTCTTTTAAAGTCAGGCCTTGGTTACTCAATGAAGGATCGATTACGATTCAACTGAATTATTCTGATCGTTCACAAAAATTACTTTAATTAATAAGGAATTTGATATGACATTGCAATCAATAAAATCCTCTTCCCACAAAATTAAAATTTGGCAGAGTCTTACCTTTGCGATGTGTGCATTGATGAGTAGTACTGTTCTAGCGCAAAGCGATTTTCCTAAACAAAAACCAATTAATTTCATTGTGGCGACTGGCCCTGGTAGTTCGACCGACGTCATTGCACGCCTTGTGGCAGCAAAGCTAACTGAAACTTTAGGTTGGAATGTGGTAGTAGAAAACAAGTTAGGTGCCAGTGGCAATATTGCCTGCGTCTATGTCAAAAGATCCAATCCGGATGGCTATTCAATCTTGGTCCATAGTGTGTCATTTGCGATCAATCCCAGTATTTATAAAAATGCTGGGTATGACGCGATCAATGATTTTGAACCCGTTGCGCTAGGTGCAAGCTCACCGAATGTGATTGGTATCAATATATCTATACCTGTGAACAATCTCAAAGAGTTAGTGAATTACGGCAAAAAAGAAAAGTTGAGTTACTCTTCCTCTGGCATCGGCACGACGACCCACTTGACGATTGAGCGTTTTAAAAATATGACGAATTCTGACTTTGTACATGCGCCGTACCAACCTGCACAAGCGGTGGGTGCAACGGTTGCAGGTCATACTCAAATATCGAGTACCTCTATGCCACCAACCATTCCGTTCATTAAAGCTGGTAAATTAAAAGCCTTAGCGGTTACGAGTGCGCAGCGTTCAGCAGCACTTCCTGATGTGCCAACGATGGCAGAGCAAGGATTTCCGGAATTTGATGATACGACTTGGTTTGGTTTCTTTTCAGCTAGCAAAACACCGCCTGAAGTTTTGGCGAAGTTAAATGCTGAAATTAATCGTGCGATTGAGTCTAAGGATGTAAAAGAAAAACTCACAGGTTTAGGACTTGATACCAAGTCCTTATCAACCAGTGAGTTCAAACAGTATGTGAAAGCGGAAGTGCCCAAATGGGCACGAGCCGTTAAAGAGTCTGGGGCAACCGCCGAGTGAGGATTATTTGAAGCTTATTTGAGATTTATTTTTTAGGTCTTAAATAAGCCAAGTGAGGATATTTTTCGGTGAGTAAAGAGCCGGAATAATAAGTCTTTTGAAAAACCGGATGGGCTTGAATATTTTCTAACCAGGCGCTGATGAGTGGCTTGTCCGCCCATGACTCACTGAGGTTAATATCTTCCATCCGCACAATTACTGGCATCACTGCGATATCGACCAGACTGAGCTGATCACCCATGATCCATGGACCTTTGTTTTGCGTAATCCATTCGTTCATTCTGATGACTGTACGGTTGAGTTTATCTAAAGCTTGATCCATTTCTGCTTTTGGAAATCCGGTTCT
>CANFME010000120.1 GCA_947448305.1 Burkholderiaceae bacterium | reverse complement strand
TGGCAAATTGATATTTTGACGGCGGATATGGGCTTGCCTGGACAAATGCGCATGAAAGAAACCAAGCGTACGCCACTATTTAATGGCTCGATTGAGTGTCGCCTGTTCCGTTTTGAAATCCGGGAATTTCAGAAGCAAGCGCAAACAATCTTGCCTGATCAGGATTCGACAATTGAAACCAAAAACGATCCTTCGTAAGTTGAAATTGAATTCGGATAAGATAGAGTTTAGAAAAAGAATTAAACGAGACAGAACTAATACAATAGTAAAAATAATATTATCACTAGGAAATTCAAATGGAATTTAAAACATACATGTGTCTGATTTGCGGTTGGATCTATGACGAAGAAGCGGGTCTGCCAGAAGAGGGTATTGCACCAGGTACAAAATGGGAAGATGTGCCAGTGAACTGGGCTTGCCCTGAATGTGGTGCACGTAAAGAAGATTTTGAAATGATGGCTTTTTAATTTGACAAGATAAATAGAACCTTATGGCAACGAATCAATCCTTATTTGAACGCGCACAAATCACAACTCCTGGGGGTGTGAACTCTCCTGTCAGAGCGTTTCGCTCAGTAGGTGGAACACCACGCTTTATTAGTAAAGCAAAGGGTGCCTATATTTGGGATGTGGAAGGTAAGGCGTATATTGATTGTATTGGCTCATGGGGTCCAATGATTCTAGGGCATGCCCATCCTGAAGTAATCAAGGCTGTGCAAGTCGCTGCTGAAAATAGTTTTAGTTACGGCGCACCAACGGAAGCAGAGATTTTGATGGCTGAGAAAATTACTCAGCTCGTACCAAGTATTGAGCAAGTACGTCTCGTTTCGAGCGGTACTGAGGCAACGATGAGTGCACTACGTTTGGCTCGCGGATTTACCGGACGTGATTTGATTGTGAAATTTGAAGGTTGTTATCACGGTCATGCAGATAGTCTCTTAGTTAAAGCAGGATCTGGTTTACTGACCTTCGCCGATGAAAATGCTGACATTGATTTATCGAAGAATGCGCCTTCATCGGGTGGTGTTCCACAAGATGTGATCAAACATACCTTAGTTTTACCATTTAATGATTTAGCTGCACTAGAAAATGCTTTTGCACAATTTGGTCCAGAAATCGCAGCACTAATTGTCGAACCGATTGCCGGCAATATGAACCTCGTCCAAATGACACCAGAGTTTATTGCTGCAATGCGTAATTTAACGACTAAGCATGGTTCTGTTTTAATTTACGACGAAGTGATGACCGGTTTTAGAGTAGCTCTCGGCGGTGCACAAAGTTTGCATGGCATCAAGCCCGATTTAACTTGTTTAGGCAAAGTGATGGGCGGCGGTATGCCGATGGCAGCTTTTGGTGGTCGCAGAGATATCATGCAAAAATTAGCCCCGATTGGTAATGTGTATCAAGCAGGTACTTTGTCTGGTAATCCATTAGCAGTTGCGGCAGGACTGACGACGCTGAATTTGGTGAGCAGAGATGGCTTTTATGCTGAACTTAGCAACAATATTGCTAAGTTACTCAAAGGTCTTGAGACTCTGGCAAAAGAGGCAGGACATGATTTTTCTACAGATCATGTGGGCGGTATGTTTGGTATCTATTTTGCCAAAGAAAAGCCGCAATCTTTAGAAGATATTACCAAGTCTGATATGGAGAAATTTAAACGTTTCTTCCATGCAATGTTGGATGAAGGAGTTTACTTAGCACCTTCAGCTTATGAGGCTGGCTTCCTATCGATTGAGCACAATGATAGCGTGATTGAGAAAATGTTAGGTGCTGCGAAGGTGGCGTTTTCGAAGATTTAATCCTGCCTCGCTGTTCTCTTGTTAGACTGATAAAAACTCATCAAGGGAACACCGAGGAGTTCTGCTGCCTTTGACTCAGGAATGAGTCCATCACCAAGAGATTCATATACCAAGTGTTCAAATAACTCTAGATGGTTCTTTGAATGGTTAATTTTTTCGTCACTTGGGTTTGAAAATACTGTGTCGATAAGGTTCTTGAGGTATTGAGATGAAATTGCTAAGATGTTATAAAAAATACCTTCTAACGATTTCGCGGTAGCAGTTAACATCAAAAATCTAGGATGGATTTCATTAACTACGATGAATATTATTCCAAACTTTTCAAGTTGAGCATTTAGATAACTTATCGGATGTATGCCTAAAGGTATACTTTTGGAGTGATGTTTAGCAAAATTTTCTAGATCATCCAATGATTTAATATGACCTAATAATTCTTTAGATTCTGAAAATTTGTGTATAGGAGCATGTGAAACAAATCGAAGTAATTCGATTCGGCTTTCAATTAATCCAATAATTTTGTACCTAATAAGTTCTTGAGTTCTCTTATCCAATATCTTAAGTTGTCGAAAATTTAGATTCAATAATTCAATCTGTTGATTGCGAAAAAAGTATTCAACACGAACATCGCACTCTCGAGCTAAATTAATTAATTGCGACGAAGAAGGAGTTAACAAATCCTTTTCAAACTGTTTAATTTTGGTTCGAGTAAGACTAGTCTTTTGCCCTAGTTCTATTAGGCTAAGAGCAACTGAAAAACGGGCTTGCTGAATGCGGGAACCAATTGTGATAAAAGTGCACCTTTAAAATTAAAATCTATTTATGATGCTATCACTCAATCAAATAACGTCTTAGAAAATAACATGAGCTATCTTAGGGTTAATTTGAAGGGTCAAAACATTCAAATGAGGATTGAAAATAAATGGATATTACGTTGAATTTATTTCAATATGAACAGATTAAAACGCTACGTGCTTGACTAAACCAGGCGTTTGAATCATGTGTGGTTCTTTATCTAGGGACATGGCAGTCAGACTACCACCCCAAACACATCCCGTATCCAACCCAATAACATTGTTCTTATTCACGAGCCCCATGGTGGACCAGTGACCGAAATAAATGCGTAAATTTTCAGTTTTTCTTTTTGGGACATTAAACCAAGGGTAGAAGTTTTTTGGAGCTGTTCCCATACCCTCTTTACTACTAAAGTCCATTTCCCCTTTGCTAGAACAAAACCGCATTCTGGTAAAAGCATTAACGATAACTCTCAGGCGATCTTCACCCTTCAGCGTATTGGACCATTTAGTGGGTGTGTTGCCGTACATGCTTTCTAAAAAAGCAACATAGTTCTTACGCTTTAAAGCTTTTTGAACTTCGTCAGCCAACTCCATCACTTGATTTATTCCCCACTGAGGTAAGACCCCAGCGTGGATAAATAAATTGGAGCCATCGAATAAGGCAAGAGGGCGCTTACGTAACCAATCAATTAGTTCGCGTCGATCGGGTGCTCGTAAAATATCATCGAGGGTGTCTAGGGACTTGGGTCCACGGATGCCTGCATCACGCGCTAGTAAATGTAAGTCATGATTACCTAGAATACATTCGCAATCTCCTAGTTCTTGCCATGCTTTGAGTCTGCGTAGTGTTCCCAATGAATCCGGACCGCGATTGACCAAATCCCCGACGCAAATAATCTTTGAACCTAAAGGCAGTTCATTGACCAAGTTGTCTAGTTGGGTAGAGCAACCTTGTATATCACCAATGGCGTAAATTTGATTCATCTTAGGCGCGCTTGAAAGGTCATATTGGTAATTCACTTTAATTCAGGGAAGTCTTTATCGTTTATTTTATCTATTTGAAATATTTTAGGTTTCAAGACAACTTTACTGATGAATATCTTTCAACTTCAGACTAAATTTTAAATGGTTTTTAAAAGAACTTATGCGTTTGTTTCTGAAATTGCATCAGCCTTCACTACACTGTATCTCAATAAGGTGGTTTTTCTGGCCTCATCGTGTTTGATGACGGGGAATGGATAGTCCCGTCCGAGCTGAAGTTTGGCTGCTTGCAGTTCTATTTCGTCAGCAAGCCAAGGTGCATGAATGGATTGGTTCGATAAACCTGCTAGTTCAGGGCAATATTTACGGATGAATTTACCTTCTTTATCGAATTTTTGTGACTGCGTGATGGGGTTAAAAATCCGAAAGTAGGGTTGGGCATCACAGCCACTCGATGAGGCCCATTGCCAACCACCATTATTGGCAGAAAAGTCATAGTCATTGAGTTGGTCCGCGAAATACGCTTCTCCTAAGTGCCAATCAACGCCTAAGTCCTTAATTAAAAAGCAAGCAGCGACCATCCGTAAGCGATTATGCATATAGCCAGAAGTGTTCAGTTGACGCATGGCTGCGTCGACTAAGGGGTAGCCAGTCTTACCTTGAGTCCAAGCTTTAAAAAACTTTTCTTGAATCAAACCTTGTTCCCAAGTGATTTTGTCATAGTCAGGTTTAAAGGAAACACCACTTGCTAGTCTGGGATGATTTGCCAAAATCATAAAATAAAAGTCACGCCAAATCAGTTCTGATAGCCAGGTGGTTGCACCAGAACTCCCCGCTAGCATCAAATGATGGGCAATCCGCACTAGTGCTCGAATCGATACAGTCCCAAAGCGTAAATGCGTGGATAAGTAGCTGGGTCCCTTAATCGCCGGAAAATCTCGAGTTGCCTGATATTGATGGATACGATGTTCAAAATCACTGAGTAATTGACTTGCACCGTTCATACCGATTGGGATTAAGTCCTGAATATTGGACGGGGCAAAACCCATTGATTCTAAAGTCGGAATCTCTCTTACTTTACCAAAAACCGTACTTGGTAGTGGACCTAGTTTTTGATAACCATCCTTAGAGGAAAAGCAATCTCGCGGGTCTAAGTCTTGCGGCGTTAATTTTTTGAGCCAAGCATTCTTAAAAGGGGTGAATACTGAAAAGACACCACCTGCACCAGTTAAAACTTCTTTGCGTTCGAAAATTACCTGATCTTTGTAGGTTTTAAAGTCAATCGATAAGTCTTGCAATTGCTTTGCGACGCTCGCGTCTCTAGCAATACTACTGGGCTCATAGTCATGATTCGTCAACACAGTGTTTACTGCTAACTCCTTGGCAAGCTGTGGAATCAGTTCTTGGGCATTGCCATGCAACACAATCAGACCACTCTGAGGATTATTAGCAGTCAGTTCATCATTGATTTGCTGAATACTTTGCCATATAAAATCAACTCTTCGATCTGTGGTGAAACCTTTGGCAAGTAGTGGGTCTAGGATGTTCGTATCAAAAATAAAGCAAACATAAACCTGATCAGCCTCTTTGAGCGCAGCTGATAAAGCAGCATGATCAAAGGTTCTTAAATCCCTTCTTAACCAAACGAGTGCTTTATCCATGAAATAACCTTTTTGATAGTGAAATAATGATAATAAGAGTGATGGAATGAATGATGAAGTTAATCACTAAACAAACTGAAAAGTGAATAATTCCAAAACATGGAACATCATACTATTTGATGAAATTCATTGCAGACTAGGCTAAAATTAACCCATGAAAAACCTGACAGAAGATGTAAGTCATCTCGCCAACCAATTACTAATCGCCATGCCCGGTATGGTCGATGATCGCTTTAGCGGTACCGTTGTGTATCTGCTGGAGCATAATAAAGAAGGTGCGATGGGTCTGGTTGTGAATCGTCCAACCGATTTGGATCTACACGGCTTATTTGACAAAATCAATCTCAAGTTAGAAATTGATCCCTTAGTTAAACAATCAGTTTATTTGGGTGGACCAGTGCAAACTGAGCGGGGATTTGTGTTGCACTCCAATGAAGAGGATGTCCAGTATTCTTCTACCTTGGTAGTTCCTGGAGGACTTGCCATGACGACTTCCAAAGATGTGCTTGAAGCTGTTTCTGAGGGTATTGGACCTGATAAGTTTTTAATGTCCTTAGGATATGCAGGATGGAGTGCCGGTCAGCTTGAAGATGAGATTGCACGCAATGGTTGGCTGAATGTCTCGACTAGCCTTGAGAATATTTCTGAGGTTATTTTTGATACACCGTTTGCAGAGAGATATCAAAAAGTCATGTCAATCATTGGCATTGATCCTAGCCACCTAAGTGGTGACGTGGGTCATGCTTAAGATCTCCACATTGCAGCTGATAATGCAATTAATAAAGCAACTCTTTAAACAATCTATTCATAGTATTCCAACTCAACTGGTATATCCGTCTTGAGTCATACGATCTTAGCCTTTGATTTTGGCGAAAAGAGAATAGGTGTGGCCGTTGGTAATACCTTTTTACGCGAAGCGCAGCCTTTAAAAACAATCTTAAATAAAAGTACTAATTACACCTTTGAGCAAATCGGGCATCTCATCAAAGAGTGGGATGCTAAGTTGTTAGTGGTTGGTTTGCCAAGACATCCAGATGGTAATCCGCATGAGATGACTAAAAAAGCGACACGCTTTGGTAATCAATTAAATGGCAGGTTGAGTACTCCGGTAGTGTGGGTAGATGAGAGATATACCTCTGCAGTTGCAGGGGATTTATCGGGTGATATCGATGCTCAGGCAGCAGTGATGATTCTGGAGCAATATTTTGCTGAGAATCAACAATAGTTCCATTAAATCAACTTATAGATGCATGTCGGGTAATTTTATGCGAATCCGATGTTGATAATTTGGATAAAATATTGACCAAAATACCATATTTTGGTTAAAATAATAACCAAATGAATCATTCTGATATAGCACCTATCTTAGAACGTCAGTTGTTATTACAACTAGGCGATCGACTGAAGCAATTGCGAAAGTCGCAAGGGCTAGGCACGGTTGAGGTGGCTCTGCGTGCAAATTTGACCCGTAATACCCTAAGGTCAATAGAGGCAGGTGACCCTTCCCCATCAATTGGCGCTTATCTTCGAGTGATGTCTGTTTTAGGCGTTAGTGGAGAGCTAGCGCTTTTGGCCGGAGATACCATGCAAGCCACTAAAAAAGGCTCTGCAGCAGCAAGGTCGCTAAGACCTGCGCCTGTAGTCCAAGTGCGTTTTTTGGCAGAGAGTGCT
>CANFME010000119.1 GCA_947448305.1 Burkholderiaceae bacterium | reverse complement strand
GGTAAAAGACATCCTTAAAAAAGATCCCGAGCTTTATGAGCTTGATGATTGGAAGTTTCTAGCTCAGTTCCATGAATACCATCATGGGATTTGGATTGAAAATGCAATGACATTTTTAAAAGAGAAATTACAAATTGATCAAGCATACGAAAAACTTCATAAACATTTTTTAGTAAGGTTTGGATCTCTCCCAAAAAGAGGGAAAAGAAAAGGCTTGTTAGATCAAACAAAAGGTCGACCAACAAAATATCGTGAACATCTATATATCAGATCTTTTATAGAGCAATTGAAGGAGAAGGGCTTTACTGATGAGCAAGTTTTAAGCGAACTTATAAGACTAAATGTAGTACCAGAAAAAACTGATATTAGAACCATACGTAGAATAAAAAACGGCAAGTAGTAAAAAGAGGGCAAATAAAAACACTATTATTTGTCTACTAAAATCATGAAATAACCAATTACCTTGGAGCTTCTTTAATCACTTAGGAGCATCCAATGTCAAAATTAATCAAATCTATTCATCCTGTATTAAGAGATTTTGATCAACTTCCAGATAGTGCGTATATCCGCTTACCGGTAATGATTGGTTTGTTTGGAGTGAGCGCAGCAAGTATTTGGCGTGGTGTGAAAAATAAAACTATACCTGCTCCAGTAAAGTTAACACAACGAACTACAGCTTGGAGCGTTCGTTTGGTTCGTCAAGCATTGGCAGAAAAAATTGGAGGGTAATTATGAAAACCCTCTCACTTTCATTTGACCAACACAGACGTTTAATAAGGCATGAACTATTTCTTCAACGTCAGCAAGATAAAGACCATTCTGAACCCAGACTTTTCTCTGATGCAAAAAAACTAGATGCCAGATTAATCGCAGTTGGCTATGAATTGCCGTATCTCACCGAGTGGGCTATGACATTTAATAAGAAACGCTATCTGAACAGAAGTAAAAGCGGTTCATCAAGCACCTTGGTCGTTTGGCAAACCGATTTAAATCTTTTAGATATGCCAGAGTAAGGGTAGGGCATTTCTTATGCATAAAGTGATTTCAGGATTTGGGCAATATCACACCAACGAGTTTGATTCAAAAAATAGTTCTAGAAAACTTATCCCATACAAAACAATAGGTTTGAGAGAAATACAATTAATTGTTGATAACCCTAAGGTGGTTGTTAAGCAAAGAAATCAGTGGATTATTCCATCATCTTTTCCTAGTAGGATTTTTGAAGAACAAGCTAAAAACGGAAGCTATTTATTTCTATGGGCTGATTTAGATGAATACCCTAAGCCGATTAGTTACGTAAGGGATGTTCTTGAGAAAATAGTTGGCTGTGATTTTGAAATCTATACTACGAGTTCTGCTACTAAAGAAAAACCAAAAGCTCGCATCCTAATTCCTTTGGCAAACGCACTTTCATCTCACGAATGGGTGTTATCTCAGGCAACCCTAAATAAGTTGCTTTGCCAAAGCGAAATCATCCCTGACAGGGCTAATGAGAGGTACGCCCAACTCTGTTATTTACCCAATAGAGGTGAGTATTACGAATCTGCCTTTGAGAGGAATGACATTTACTTTAATCCAGTAGTTGCTTGGGGAGAATATATAAATCTATCTACAGAGTGTACAGATGATTACAGAGGAGTACAGAAGAATACAGAGATTACTGAAGTCATAGATGCTGGTAGTGATATTGATTACACAAACTTACCTAGCGATTGTTGTCCTAAAGAGGAAGGGCAGCGCAATAGATGCTTATTCACGTTTGGAAGATATTTAAAGTATTTATACACGCACGCTGATTTTGAGTTTTTAAGACCATTAGTGCTTGGCTGGCACAACCATTTTATTGAGGTGATTGGAACTAAGAGCTTTTCTGAAACATGGACTGATTTCAGAAGGGGGTGGTTAAAGATTAAAGTACCTTACGGGCAAGGAATTGAATCAATCATAGAGAGCATTGATTTAGATATACCCATTCCACAGACCTTTATTGACCTAGGATATGGGGCTAAAGAATTCAAGTTGCTTTTGATATGCCGCCAGTTGCAACTAATCAATGGTGAAGAGCCATTCTTTTTGGCTGTAAGGGCAGCAGGGACGTTGATTAACTACCACTACACAGGTGCAGCGAAGATGCTTGATGCATTAGTTGCAGATGGATTCTTGGAGTTAATTACAAAAGGAACTATGAATAAAGCTAGCCGATATAGATGTTTGTGGAATGAATAATAAGAGGGGTAGTCAGTCTATAAAAGTATAATGGAATCAAAGAGTTGGGATTGGTTAATATTTTATTTAAAATCAACAGGTTGATTTTTTTTGTTGGTAGCCAGCTATCTACAATTCATTTGTCTACTCATAGAGTTGTAGCTGCAGTTGCTTCTTCCATATGGCGTTACCAATTGAAAGTTATCAAATGTGGGCTGTGGAGGAGGTATTATTTGGGGGTATTCTCTTTGGCGCATTGGCTGTCCACTTAATGCAGGAGCTGCTTCATAAAAGGTTCTTCCTGTAGCAATGCCAAGTCCGAAAGTCAAAAGGTTGATATTGTCTTGACGTTCCTTTGCTAATCGCTGCTCTTCAATAGCAGCTTCTCTGATTCGGTTTTGTTGTTGATACTGTCTTACCTGTTCGTCGTATGCCTGTTTCTGAAGCTCATATTGCCTTAACTGATCATCCGCTCTGTCTTGTGCAATTTTAAGTTCCAGCCTGCATTTTTTGTAGGATTCATCTCCAACCTTAAATCCGTATTTTTGGCATATGCCATCATCATTACTTCCATCTCCCTTGGGGATAATTTCAGTATTAGCAATTACATTACTCTGTTCTTCCAATTTTTCTTTAGGTTTATTGTGTAATTTAAGCACGCAGTTACCAAACGCTTGTGATTTAGGTTTAAATCCAAGATCAGCACATGTTTTCTTTTCGAAACTCATATCCAAATTTACATTATTTTCAATTTTAGCTATCGGTGAAGGTATCTTGTTTTCAACTGATAAGGTTTGAGAAGATGGCTTACTGGCAGTCTGCTCCAATGGTTGCACCTTTACCGAACCTACAATTTCCTCCCCATCGCGCAAAACGGCAAATTGAATTACATCATTCTTTTTTTGGGATGAAATATATTTGTCAAAATCCTCTACTGAATTTAATTTAATTTTGTACAAACCACTCCTTCCATTTAACAAAACATCATTAACATGTAATGTGGTTTTATATCTAGGACTTAACTCCACAACCTTAATTACGTTATCTCTCTCTTCAACACTTAATCCAAGAGCATAGGTAGATTTAATATTAGCCTTGCTCTCATATCCGCCTTCACTTCGTGTTGTTGAAGTTTGTGAAGCGGTATCAGCTTTTTTTTCACTTTCTGATACTGCATCTACAAACTCTTTCTTTGGAACAAGGGATTCAATTTTAGCTATCTTTGACTGTTCTTCATCAAAGACTTTTTTGTTAATTGAACCTTGTTTTCTGTCGTATGTAAATCCGGTCATTTTTAAAATACTATCGGCTTGGCAAACAGTATTAACCGCTGATCTAAATTCCAAGCCATCTTCACGAGTTGTATCTATTGGCTTGTAGGAATGTGAATCTTGAATTGTTTTCTTAACGCAATCGACCTGATAAAACTTTGAAATCGTGCTAACAATCTTGTAATCCTTAAATCCATAAAGATATGAAGGAAACTCAACATTGTGTTCGTCTTTAGAGATAACTAGTTCATCTGGGAAAAATCCAAGCAACTGAAACGATTTTCCATCAGCTGTTTTTTGTGTGGCAATTGAAAGTATTTTTTTACCTTTGTCCGTTTCAATTGGGCAATAAAAGGTTTTAAGACTAAAACCAGCATCTACACCGGATGAAAGTATATTGGTTTCAAATTTTCCGTCTTTGTATGCACCAAGGTCATAAATATCATTATCAACACAACTGAATCTGATCCACCTAACTGGAGCTTTACCCCATGACCATCTAGTCTTATAGAGATAAGGAACGACTAATGAACCATCCTCTTGAACCTCATATTTATTGGGTTCAAAAGAAAATGGATTCATGTCTTTGTCATAGGAAAAAATCATCCAAGATCCATTTTTAGCATCAACTGATTCAAGTATTTGTTGTGATAAAGAATAAGCATGCGCAAATAATGGATTTAATAGCAAAAAAGCTATCAAAAACGTAAATGCTTTTCTCATAGTAATTTTTTTATTCATAATGTTATTTTAAGTATCATACTTATCAACATGCCAATCAACATAAATCAGTGATGCTGAATTTTTAAAACCTAGAGATGATTAATGCAAGATTATAAAAATATCAGGTACAACCTAGAAAAGCCCAAGAAGAAATGGGCACCTAAGCTATTAGCATGGTTGGTGGTTGCGCTAATTGCTGCTATACCACTTGGATACAATTACTACTTTCATGGCAGCCTTTTCTTAAAAGATGATGCTATCAAAGTCCAAGCTAAAATTGATACTCCAGTTCAAGAAGTAAATATCCCTGACAGATTTACCTACTTCCAGATCCTTGCTAAGGGTGAAGCGGTCATTCAAGAAAAAGATATTCCAAAAACAGATGTTCCATCTAATAAGATTTACTTGCAATTAGCAGCTTTTAAAACTTCTGCAGAAGCAGATGACTTTGATACCAAGTTAAAGCTATTAGATTTAAGCCCTAAGATCGAATCCTTATTTCTTCCTAACAAGGGTGGTACTTGGTTTACCGTTCGGCTTGGTGCTGTTGAAACAGATGAGGAATTGGCGAGATTGAAATTAATACTTGATAGCAATCAAATCAAGTTTGCTGTGGTATCAAAAAGATAGGAATGCAAGAGAATATCAAAGGGATTGCTGTATTTTTTAGTTAGACTTCATTGTTTAATTTATTTAAATCAGCTGTGTAAGTTACTACTACATTTGTTTTGCTGCATATGAGATCAACCTCTTTTTCTGTATCGATATTTAGGTCATCACCCCTTAAGCCTTGCCACATAGCTAAATATAAAATAGAACCATGCTTTTTGCCTTTAATGGCTTTTTCAACTCCACCCTTCCAACCTAAAACTACCAATTCCCCTTGAATTGTTCTTGAAGCTAAATCTGGATCTTCTTTACTTTTGGTTCTACCTCTCTCCCAAGCAGATATTAAACCTTTATCTTCCCCCTTCCATCTCTGATCCCATGTTAAGCCTTCACGAAGAGGTGTACTAATAGGTCTTGTAACTAGCATTTATATATCCTTACAATGTAACGTGGGAGTTTGCATCCGAATCAAGATTCTCTATAGTAATTTACAACAAATCAATAGCGAATACACACATGTCAAATATAGCTGTAATAGTTGATTTAGAAACCGAAGGTTTAGATTCTAATCAACATCAAATTATTGAAATTGGTGCTATTAAAGTAGATCTAGATACTGGCGAGGTACTGGATGAATTTCAAACCTTTTCTTTGCCTGAAGAATATTACGAATACGATGAAGATGACGAAGAATATGATGAAGAAGAAGCAAGGTGCTATGACAAGTATGTCCTAGACATCGAAATACAGGTTCTCACAGGCATTACTTCAGAAATGCTAGAGGGTGCTCCTCATAATCAAGAAGCCGTTAATGCTTTCTTTGAATTCGCTCAAGACTATACTATCTGGGCATATAACGCTGGATTTGATAGTAAATTTTTAAATAACTATACCGAAGAGTTTCGACCACTAAGGGATGTTCTTACTATAGCTAGGAGAGCTTTCCCAACCTTACCAAATCATAAATTGGTAACTGTTGCAGATTATTTAAATATCTCCACAGAAGGTTCGCATAGGGCGATAGCAGATTGCTTAATGGCTAAAGAGGTTTTGGTGCAAGGACTTAAAATCTTCTCAGGTCATCCAGAGTTATTGCCACATGATTTTAAAATTAAAGACTTCAAGCCCAATATCAATGGAATTTTCTTCGGAAAAACTTTAGTTTTTACTGGAGTGCTTCATACAATGAGAAGAGATGTTGCTGCAGACCATGCAAGTAAATATGGATTTAAAATTGGTGCTACGGTTGGAAAAAATACAGATTATCTGGTTGTAGGTACTCAGATTCTATCTAGTTTGGCAGGGCATGACAAAAGTACTAAACATCGCACAGCAGAGCAATTGATTGAAAGCGGATTGGATATAAAAATTATTACAGAAAATGATTTCTTGGAAATGATTAAGAATTAAATCTGGCATTAAAATACGATAGTAAATATTGTGAATGATGCGCTTTTGTTATATCCATTTAGTTAGTCATAGATATTAATATCACTAAGGCATGAATTTTTCCAAAGAAAATGCTTATTGTAAAAAACTGTATAAGCCTTTATATAAGCTTTAAGGAGCTCAAAGACAAAAGGCCTACATGGTTTAATCTGTAAGCCTTTTTTTTAGTCCGAATAGATTCGAAAGGAAATGGTCTTTTCTATACGAATTCCTAGTTCAACTTAACAACCGTTATGGTTCCAATCTTCCTTCCCCAGCTGCCGCCATCTGCAACACAAGGCTCCCAAGCTAGAATCGGACCAATCTGAATTAGATCGTTCTTTTGAAGATCTAAAACTGTTGATGCCCCTCCTGTATTGTATATATACCCGTCTGTCCTATATATTCCCGTATAAAATGCAGTCGACCCAATTCCCGGAATATTGCCATCATTAATAGTAATTTCTGCAGCACAATGATCAGGCGCTAAACTTAATGAAGTTGAGTTTGTAAAATCAGCCGCGCCATTATTGTCATTAGGATTTATTGAAAATGTTATTTGATAACTCCCCGCGGTATTAACAATGATGTGTCCATCATGAGTTTCATCTGCACCGGTGATAGCTATATCGCTTCCGGAAGAACTCATATGTTGGTACGCATTGAAATTAAACTCTCCTGGAAGAACTGTCCCCGCAAGAACTACTGGCGCAGTAACGTTCAGATATGAACTT